>JADFYT010000045.1 GCA_015232935.1 Desulfamplus sp. | reverse complement strand
CCGATGGGTAAACATTTTGTATTGAGTCCTCAAGGAAAAGGTGCCATCGCACTGTTTCTTCTTGCCGGAACCTGGTGGGTATTTGAAGTTATCCCCATTGGGGTAACAAGTCTTGCCATTGGTGTTGTGCAGACGCTGTTTTTAATCAGACCGGCAAATGTAGCTTTCAAGGATTTCATGGATCCTTCGGTAATGTTTATATTTGGCTCCATTGTTATAGGGCTTGTATTTACAAAAACTGGTCTTACAAAAAGACTTGCCTATAAAATGCTTGCCATCGTAGGCGAGAAAACAAGCATGATCTATCTTGGATGCTTTGTGGTAGTGGCTTTTTTGACTCTGTTTATGGCACATACCGCGGTCGCCGCAACAATATATCCGCTTCTGATGGCTATCTATTCTCTGTATGGAGAGGGTCATAAACCAAGCAAGTTCGGCAAGGGCCTTTTTATGGGTATGGCATATGTTGCAGGAGCAGGCTCTATTATTACGCTGCTGGGTGCCGCCCGTGGTGCTGTTGCTCTTGGTTTTTACAGGGATATCGCGGGAAAGGAAGTCGGTTTTTTTGAACTGACCTACTATATGCTCCCTGTGGGAGTAATAATGGTTATAGCCTTGTGGGCATATTTCATGATTGCCATGAAGCCTGAAAAAAAGAGCATTCCAGGACTCAGGGAGAGAGCCAAGACACTCTACAACGAACTTGGAGGTGTAACCAGAAACGAGATTGTGGCCGCAGCTATTGTAGGATCGGTAATTATAGCTCTTGCCTCCTTTGCCATCATGAGTGCATATATTCCAGGGTTTAAAGCACCAAACAAGACCGCTGTGATGCTTATATCAACCATTTTGTTCTTTATCACCGGAATTCTCACGATTGATGATCTTGAGGATATTCCCTGGAACATCATTCTTCTGTTTGCGGGTGCCATGAGTATAGGTTTTTGCCTTTGGGAGACCGGAGCCGCACAGTGGATGGCCATCAACTGGCTTGCATTGTTCAAGGATGCTCACTGGTTTGTGTTTGTAATGGGAATTGCCTTCTTTGTCATGCTTATGACCAACTTTATCATGAACGTGGCGGCAATTGCCATATCGCTGCCGGTCGCACTGGTAATTGCTCCGTATCTTGGGGTAAGCGGAGAGGTTATCCTGTTCGCATCTTTGGTTACAGCAGGCATGCCGTTCCTGCTTCTTGTCGGTGCAGCCCCAAATGCCATTGCCTACGATTCAAAGCAGTTTACTACAGGTGAGTTTTTCATGCATGGCGTTCCGACAAGTATTATTCTGATGGCTGCGGTTGCACTTGCCGTATGTTTTATCTGGCCAATTATGGGAATGCCCATTACCCTGGTAAAGTAGAATTTATATGAGTTTCGCCTTTTTGCGGTTTATTCATAGTATTGGGGGCGTAGCGACGCTTCACCCCCTGCAGCCATGAAACATAAAAAGGCTATACTCAATTTATTTCCCATGAAGTTCCTTCTCCTCTGGCACGGGAACCGGAACCCACTCAATCCTCTCCCCCTGTTTTTATTTTCTTGACATAAATCAGGGGGGTAAAGGTACTAATTAAGTTCCTTCTTCTCTAATGGAGAGGGAACTTCTATCTTTTATTCCTCTTCATATCCTTCTGCCTTATTTCACTTTTGATCAGTACTGACTGGGCACGTCTCTTTTTATCTGCCTCGGAAAGAGTTTCAAGACTTTTTAAAAGATGGAACCTTGCACTCTTCATGTTTTTCATCTCATAGTAATAGAGTCCCAGATAGTAGTGCGAAAGAGCTGTCTCTCCACGCTCGCCCTTGATCTGTGCAAGATGGTAATAGGCTTTGGGGAAAATATCCGCAGCAGCGTCAATCACCTTTTCAAATCCTTTTTCTGCCATGTCGGATTTTCCGGTCATTATCATTGCCTGTGATATATAAAACGATGCCTCGATCTCAACTTCAGGTATATTTTCAAGCCCCTGCATTATTTCAAATGCTTTTCGCGGCTCTCCGGCCATGATGTTGACCTTGCCCATTGCTAAAAGGATATAGGGATCAAAGGCTCTGGTCTCAAGAGCCTGTCGAAGTTGATCTATCGACTCTTTAAAACGGCTCTTTCTCTCCATCAAAAGTGCCATTCCATAGCGGGCAGCACTGTTATCCGGGTCTTTTTCAAGTGCAGCTATCAAAAGTTTTTCAGATTCATCCTCATTTCCGTACATGCCTGCAAGACGATATTTGACCATCTCAAACCTGAAAGGGTCAATTGTGTTTTTCCTGCCATCAGTTCTCTCGCCGCCATCTGTTCTCCTTCTCTCGCCGCCATCTGTCCTCCTTGCACCATCTGCTTTATCTGCGGCATCTTTCGGGATATCTGCTTTTTTGCCTGTATCTTTCAGAATACCTTTTTGTTCTTTGCTATCATTCTTTTTGTTGCTGTTTTGCTTGACCTCTTCTTTGCCTTGCCCTTCAATCCAGGACTGAATCTGCACAATTCGTTCAGTCGATCCGGGATGGGTTTTTAGATAGTCCGGGATACTTTCTGTTCCAAACCAGTCCCTGCTTCTGATTTTTTCAAGACCGGTAAGAAGGCCATATGGATTGAAACCGGTCTGGCTCAGATAGACAAGCCCCTTCTGGTCAGCTTCTGTTTCATGCTCCCGACTGTAGGAAAGCATGGCGGTATGACTTGCTGCAACAGAACCTATCAACACGGCCTGACCAAGATCGCCTTCGCCTCCGCCGCCTGTGGCTCCAACCAGAACACCTGCCAGCACTCCGGCAAGAGTACCGATAGTCATGATTTTGGATTGATCCACCATTTGAGAGATATGCCGACATGATGAGTGGGCAATCTCGTGGCCGATAATGCCAGCAAGTTCATCTACATTATCAAGTGCGGTTATCAACCCCCTGTGAACAAATATATTTGATCCAGGACCGGCAAAAGCGTTAAATTGATCTTCATCCATAATATAAAAAGAGTACCTGAAAGGCTGGGGGGGAAGCACCTTGAGGATCTGTTCTCCTATTTCAGAAATCAATGCAAGTGCCATTGGATCTTTTACAAGTTTATCCTGCCTGTCAATTGCATCCATGAACTCAACTGCAATCTCCTTTTCTTTCGAGATTGATATTGCAAAGGCACTATTGCAGAAAAATCCGGATATACCTGTAATTCCTGATATACCCGCACTGATAGCCATGACAGTAACTACCTTGATGAATTTATTGACCATACACATGGCCATATTTATAATTTTTTTCATGCCCATAAAAAATACTCCATATGTCCATAAAAAGTACTCCGGCTACTCCGCTTGAAATGCTGTTTGTATATTCAACTTTCAGATGCCATTATGGCCAGTGCATTTACAACGCTTGCAGCAAGGTTGGACCCCCCTTTTCTGCCAGTGTTGGAGATATACGGCCAGTCAAGTCTCATCAATTCATCTTTTGATTCAGCAGCATTTACAAATCCCACGGGCAGACCGATTATGAGTGCGGGTTTTATCCTGCCTTCCTTTAAAAGCTCGATAATACGAAGGAGAGCCGTAGGAGCATTGCCAACAACGTAGATGATGTTTCTGTTTGTATCGCTGCCTGTTATCAGGGCAGATTTATCCACAGCAGCCAGAGCCCTTGTAATTCCCTCCTGTTTTGCCCTCCGGGCCACATCCTCATCACCAATAAGACATTTTATCTCACCGCCAAACATGGAAATTTCACTTTTTCTTATGCCTGCCCGTGCCATATTGGTGTCTGTAATAACAGTGCAGCCGTTTCTTATTGCCTCCATGCCGGCAGATATGGCTTCAGGGTGGAATCTGACCGTGTTTATATACTCAAAATCAGCAGATGTGTGAATCATTCTTTGAACAATTGGCCACTCCTTGCTCTTGAATCCATGATCTCCGGCTTCCTGATCTATAATCTTGAAACTTAACTTTTCTATATCCTGAGGTTGCAATATTGATTCTCCTTTTTATGCTACTGAAATTTTCCTTTATCGACCGGTTTATTGTTCCGTTATCAACCGGTTTGTTGTTTGATCTGACACTTTCTGGATGTTTTGTTGACCGGTCAATTTAACCATCAATAAAATTGAAATGATTATGAAATTGAAATGATTATGCGGTTAAACTACTTGAATATACTTCTTTTGCGTTCTTTGAAAGAGCTTAAAAAAAGCCCCAGACCGCCAAAAGAGAGGATGATAATCACAATCAGGTCAAATGCACTCATGCTTCTGAATCCAATGCTCAATGTTGATATAACGCCAAAAACAAGTGAAGCCAGAGAACCTGTAGCCAATCCCCACCCTATCAGGTTCTTTGAGTTGTAAAAGATCATGCCTATGCCAAATATAAATGGAATCAGAATCATTCCGCTTGTAATATTCAATGCCAATCCCATAAAAGCCATTCTGTAAATGCCAAGTCCAAAATGAAATCCGGATCTTACGCTGATTGCGTTTAAAAGCATGTAAAATCCTGCACACATCATTATAAAACCCAGCAGAAATCTGCCTGTCCCTCCCTCAGTTCCGCCTGCTCCCATTTTTATTCCACCTTATTTTGATGGTCTCGTAAAAAGTCATTTTTTAAAAATGCGTCATAAACAAAATCAGATAGTTATGACTCTAAAAAATATCTGTTTCGGAGTTTTTACGAGACCATCATTCTTGATTTATGTCTTTTTTTGATAATAGATGCAAATGTATCCTGTCTCTTTCTGAATAGCGACTTTTCAGGATAATGTACAAAAAAATATTGACAGTTTATATGCTTTTGAGTGATAAGAGACCTTGACTTGGTTAGAGTAAGGAAATCATTATAATTTATGGATGGTAAATTGACATGGCAGAAATGCAGCAACTTCAAACCCCATTAAAGCCTGACCAGATTATTGATATTATTGTAAGGCAGAGGTGGTTCATTATTATCCCGCTCTGTATCTCGCTGACTGCTGGATTATTTCTGACATTTACCCTTCCAAGGACTTACTCGGCATACACCACAATTCTTGTTCAGGCCCAGAAGGTGCCTGGCAACTATGTCCAATCCATTGTTTCAATGGATTTAAGTGAGCGAATCAGCACAATATCCCAGCAGATAATGAGCCAGACCAATTTAGAAAAGATTATTGACCAGTTTGGATTGTATGAAGATAAAGATTCACAAAGTATGTATCTTGAAGACAAGATCAAGGATCTGAGAAAAAGAATAGATGTAAAACTTAGCCGCTCCAGAAATACTGCCGATGCATTTACCATCTCCTTTACAGGGGAGGAACCCGATCGTGTCATGCGGATTGCCAACACCCTTTCGAGCTTTTTCATGGACGAAAACCTGAAGATGAGGGAAGCTCAGGCAGTTGGAACCAGCGAGTTCCTTGACGCTGAACTTGAAAAAACCAGAAAACGTCTTGAAGACAGGGAAAAGGCACTTTCCGATTACAGAGCAAGTTATCTTGGGGGATTGCCTGATGAGCTTGAGTCAAATCTCAGAACCTTGGATCGTCTTCAGCAGCAACTGACTGATAAACAGAACATGCTCAGGGATGCAAGGCTTGCTGTCAACAACCTTGAAACCCAGATGAATCTGACAAGGAAGATGGCTGCCCAGAAACTTGAGGAACAATCAGCCTCCTCCTCCGACTACAGAGATCCTGCTGTCCCTGAAACAGAGGATGAAAAAAAACTCAAGGAGGCTGAAAAGATACTTGAAAATTTGCAGTTGAGATATACAAAAAGCCATCCAGATGTCCTGAAAATGAAAGCGGCTGTCAAAAGAATAAAAGAAAACATTGCAAGTCAAAAGCTTGACCCAACTGGTAGTTCTTCTTCTGTAACTTCAGCGGAAGAACAGAAAAATGTTAGGAGTTCATCCTTGAATAGCAGGGGAGAGCAGGAGATTGAACTTGCAATCATGCAGCAGGAGATGCAGCTAAGTCAGTTGCAAAATGAGATTGAAAAGATCGAATCTGATATTGTGAAAATAAATGAAGCCATGGTGGTATATCAACAGCGTGTTGAAGATACTCCCAAACGTGAGCAGGAGCTTCTCTCCCTGAAACGGGATTATTCTAATATTCAGGAAGTTTTCAGTTCTTTGCTAAATAGGAAACTTGAGGCAGAACTATCAGTCAATATGGAGAAGAAACAGAAGGGGGAGCAGTTTAGAATTCTGGATCATGCACGGTTGCCTGAAAAACCCATATCTCCGGATGTCAGAAAACTTTTGATTTTTTCACTTGCCGCGGGTCTTGGATGTGGGGGAGGCATAATCTTCCTGCTTGAACTCCTGGATGGTTCCATCAGAAGAAATGATGATATCGAGAAAAAAATAGGATTACCCATTCTTGCTGCGATTCCACCATTAAAAAGAACCGGGGACAGGCTCAAAAACAGAATCGAGTTGCTTTTATTTGCCTTGTTTCTTCTGTATGCTTTAGGGCTTTTTGCCTGTTTTGCTGTTGTGAACATGAAAGGTGTGATCAAGGTTATTGAGTTCTTAAAATCCTTTATGTGAAAGTCTTTGAAAATAGCTGTAATAATGGACTTTTATTTTTAGTTGTGGCAGGCCGATCTGCCATTTATGTTATCTGGTTTTCAGGGAGTTCTGTTTTGGGGATAATTCATAAAGCACTTAAAAAATCCAGGGAAGAGATAAGTGACACTGAGAATCAAAGCCCTGATCTTGCTGAGATTGGGGCAGAGTCTCTCTTGAACAACGGAGATGATGACGTTGTTGAATCTACTTTGATATTGTCGAATGAAAAATCAACAGGCAAAGAGAACAAGACTTCTGAGATGGAAACTGAATCCAAACCTCAAGTAATTAACGATCCTGAACCTGAGCAAACGACTAACGATCTTGAACCTGAACATGCCATTAGCGAGCCTGAAGCTGAGCAGACTATTAACGATCCTGAACCTGAACAAGCCTTTAACCAGTCTGAAATTCAAGAATCTGACGACTCTTTCATTCAAGCAGAAAATGAGCAACCACCTCCAAAAAACATGAGTGGATTAAAAACCGGTCATAATAATAATGACGATAATGAGGAGATCTTGTCATCAACATTTTCCTCAACCCAATCTAATGATTATAGTTCCGACAATGTGCCCCGGACTGCAAAACATGAACTGGATAGTTCCATTGTCACTTACTACAAGCCACACTCCTTTGAGGCTGAGCAGTTCAGACTCTTGAAGACAGCTATTTTGTTTCCTGATAAAGGAGAACCTCCCCGGACCATCATGGTTACAAGTACAGCACCAGGTGAGGGCAGATCCTTTGTCGCAAACAATCTTGCCGTTACTCTTGCCAACAGTATTGATGAATATGTTCTGTTGATTGACTGTGATTTAAGGCAACCTTCCATTCATCCAAAATTCGGGTTTCCAGACAATACTCCCGGCTTGAGTGAATATCTTACCCGTAAACTTCCTCTATCCAAAGTTCTATTAAGAAACGTTATCGATAAATTAACCATCCTTCCATGCGGCAGACCACCTGATAACCCAACTGAGCTGATATCGTCCGAACAGATGAGGCAGTTGATTGCCGAAGTGAAAACAAGGTATGATGACAGATATATCATTCTTGATTCTCCTCCTCCTTATATTACGGCTGAAGCCAATGCACTGGCAAAACAGGTTGATACCATTATAATTGTTGTTAAAACCGGCAAAACCAGGCGTGATAACCTTCAAACCTTAGTGGATACATATGGAAAAGATAAAATTCTTGGTATTGTAAAAAACTTTGATCAACCCAGCCTTTTTTCAAAAACAAAGTACAATTACGGATATAATGTCTGATCATATGTGCAAAATTGCTTTTTTGATTTCTAATTTGCTTTCTGATCTGGAATTTCAACAAACAGATATATGACTTGAAAATAGAGTTTAAAATATAAAAATGTTAAATATCCTGAAACAGTATTATCCCATCCGGAATATCATTTTTTTTATGATTGAAGGGGCAGTGATATTTTTTTCAGTACTTCTTGCCCTTGTAATTTTTACATATTCAAACTCTTTCCTTTTTGATCTTTTCATTATTTTAAGGATTTCAGTCGTTACAGTGGTCTGCCAGATTTCATTATACTATAACGATCTTTATGACTTTGAGGTCGCGTCAACTGTATCTGAAATGATAATCCGCTTGATGCAATCCCTTGGTGTGACATCCATTGCCCTTGCTGTTATCTATTTTTATTTTCCAATGGTTATAATAGATGAGGTTATTTTTGCGTTAAGTATCTTTTTGCTTCTTGTGTTTGTGGTCGCATGGCGTCTGATCTATATCTCCATTCTCAATAAAGGCATGTTCAATGAAAGTATAGTCATTCTTGGGTCAAGCCGACTTGCTTCTGATATCCTCAATGAAATAGATACGCATCTTGATTGCGGATATACGGTAATGGCAGTCATACCTGATTCAATCCATGGACACGTTAACAATAACAGTGAACCTGTTAACAAGAGGATTGCTGATAGGGAACTTATAAATGTCGACAAAACCGAGTTCTGTGATGCGGTGATTAACATGGGCGTGCGAAAGGTTGTGGAGGCACTTCAAGACAAACGATCCTTTTTTCCCGCAGAGGAGCTTTTAAAGTGCAGGGTAGCCGGTGTTGATGTTATTGAAGGGACTACATTTTATGAAATGCTGACCGGCAAACTTCCAGTGACATTCATTAATCCTTCCTGGTTGATTTTTTCAAGCGGGTTCAGGAAGTCGGGCTTTAAGGCATTTATAAAGCGTCTGATCGATATAGTAGCCTCCTTGATTCTTATTGTTTTGCTCTTGCCATTGCTTCTGATTACAGCTTTTTTGATTAAAATAGATTCTAAAGGACAGATACTATTTGCTCAGGACAGGGTGGGACAGAACAAGAAAGAGTATATGATGTATAAATTTCGTTCCATGAAGCAAAACGCGGAAAAAACAAGCGGACCTGTATGGGCAAAGGATAATGATGATCGTATTACCCGTGTAGGAAGAGTGATACGCAAATTCAGGATTGATGAACTGCCTCAGTTGTGGAATGTTTTGACCGGCACAATGAGCATGGTGGGTCCCCGGCCGGAGAGGAAACATTTTACCGATCAGCTTGAGAAGGCTATTCCATATTATTCCGAGCGTTTTACGGTGAAACCAGGTATTACAGGGTGGGCTCAGGTATGTTATGACTACGGTGCTTCGGTAGAAGATGCCATAGAAAAATTAAATTACGATCTTTTTTATATTAAAAATATGTCAATTATGATGGACGTTGTCATTATTCTTCGTACCATCAAGACTGTGCTTTTTGGGCGGGGTGCAAGGTAACACTATGTAACCGCGGTATTTTTCAGTTTAAAGCCTGTCCAGATTTGGTTTGACCATAAAAATTCATTTTTTTCATGATTCGGGGTGGCCGCGTAACTGCCATAAATGTTTAATTGCTGTTCAATTATTTATCAATGTAATTGAAGAGGCGGAGCTATATATTATATAAAAATTGTATTAAGGGCTTTGGAGGACGTGATGGTAAATAAAATATTTAGAAGCATGTTTATTTTTTTAATCTGTTCCTGTGTTATGGCATCAAATGCTTTTGCCGCAGAGAGTGTTACTGCTTTACATGCTAAAAATAGCCAATTCATGACCTACAGGATTGGTAAAGGGGATATTTTGAGAGTGCTGGTCTGGAAGGAGCCCGATCTTTCTATTGAGTCGGCAATTGTAAGGTTGGATGGAAAAATTACTCTTCCCTTAATTGATGATGTCCAGGCTGAAGGGCTTTCAACAATGGAGCTTAAGTACATTATTGAATCAACTTTGGGCAAATTTGTAGAAGCTCCATTAGTAACGGTTATTCTGCTGGAACCAGCGAGTCAAAAATATTATATTCTTGGCGAAATTGAAAAGGTCGGAGAATATCCCATAACAAAAAAAATGACTGTAATGCAGGCTTTTACAGTAGCTGGCGGATTTACAGAGTGGGCGGCTAAAAAAGAAATTATTCTCTTTAGAATTGTTGATGGAAAGGAGAAGATTACAAGAATTAACTACAAGGATATTATCAAAGGGAAAGATTTTAAGTATAATGTCACGATACAGGCAGATGATATTATTATAGTGCCATGATATTCTTAGAGCCGGCTTAAAAGAATCAAGGCTCTAACAGGATGTATCATGGGGAGGGAAAATGGTGAAAATTCTATCTGAAACAGAAAATTCAGTTCGGTTTATTTTAGTACTCAGGAATTTCAATCAGACATTAATTGCGGTGAAGCTGCTTATGTTCTGTGTTACTTTTTTCTGTTTTGTTATGATCTGCTATGCATCCAATGTGTCTGCTTTTGTGACTGAGTTCGTTCCCAGTATATATGTGTCAGAAGATTATACTGATAATTATGATCAGACAGAATTTAATAAGACCGAGGAATTTATAACAACATATGGTACCAACCTCTCTTTTGGTCTTTTTCAGAAGACCGCTCAGTTTGTCTTGAGCTACAATCCCGAATTCAAGGACTATGACAAACGCAATGAATATGATGCTCTGGAGCATAATGCCTCCCTTGTAGGCGAGTTTTTGCCATCAAAAAGATCCTCAATTGATTTCAATCTGAACTATGACGGTCATGGAGACAACAATGAAAGTGAATCCTGGGAGCATTCCGCATCTCTTGCGGGTTCATATGAGCTGTCCAAATATACCGGTACAATCTTCTCTGCGGACTATACAAACAGCTATGATCGTCAGTTAAGAACCAATGACTGGAATGAGTCAAAGTCTTACACTTTGTCAGGCGGAATCAAGAATCAATTTGGCCAAAAAGATTTTATCGGATTTGATTACTCCTATTCCATGACCGATTATGTCGGCCCCGACTCCGATGATTATGATGAGCACAATCCTTCAATTTTTTTGGCCTACTGGTTTAACCCGCAATTTGGTTTTGACTCCAACCTTTCATATGAATATACAGTGTACGACCTTTCAGATGATACTTCTAAAACATGGTCAGGTGATTTCCGACTTATCAGAAACATAACAAAACATTTTGATATTTATACCAAATATGAACATACATATACTATAGATGAGCAGGGAGATCATACAATCTATAATCCTTCTGTTGGTTTTGACTGGTCTGTAACAGAAGATTCCGGTGTCTCCCTTGGGCTTGGATATATGATCCAGAAGTGGGAAAACAGTGAAGACAGCGAAGGCCTTTTTGTGGATGCTGATGTTTTTAAAGCTTTTAAATTCAGCAAACAGGGCACTTTTACCGTTTCAGCCGCCAGCGGATACGATGCCACCAGTAATGATGCGGCAAGTTTAGGATTTCAGATCTATTATCAGGCAGGATTTCTCCTTTCATACCAGTTTTTAAGAGACCTGTCAGCCCAACTTACCGGATCATACACAAGAGATCAGTTTGATGATCCTGATGTAAATCGGGTTGATGATACTATAGAGTTTGGGGCGGGCTTGGCATGGGCACCCTGGAAATGGATGAATATTGATCTTGGTTATACATTTGAAGATTTCAGCAGCGATGACGATCTGATTGAAAATTACCAGGAAAACAGAGGAACCATCATGGTGACTCTGTACCCCGCGGGAACACCTCGCATGATATCTGCTTTTAAGAGAGGCCAAAGTGATTTTGAGCGTGGTAAAGGAGGCAGGGAAAATAAAGATGGAGATACCATTTTTCCATCTGCCGCAGACAGAGCAGATATTGAGAATAAAATCTTCAATAACGCCAGATAGCAAAATAAAATACAAATAAACTTTCATGGCAGTTATATGGACACCCCGAACTATGAAAACCAACGTGTATTTTCATGGTAAAGACAAATAAACGTTCATGGTCATTATGCGGCCACCACCCACCTA
>JADFYT010000459.1 GCA_015232935.1 Desulfamplus sp. | reverse complement strand
GATATCTGCCCATGATTTCAGATCAGGAACTATATCAGCTCAACAAATGGGCGGGTGGCACACTGACTGACGGAGTTCAGGTTGGAAAGAACTTTTTTCCGGTAACAGAAACATTGCCACAGATATTTGAAAAAGTAGCCGCAAAAAATCCTGATTCAGTCGCTCTTTGTATAAACGACACCAAAAATGATAACTTGCGACTGGAACTTACCTATCGTGAACTGAACGAACGTGCAAATCGTCTTGCTCACAGGATTATGTCGTTAAACGAGTCTGTTAGAATAAAGAATAAAAAAATTGGCACCAAGAATACTGCAACCAGCAGTCCAGATAACCCAAACAATATCAGAATAGGACTTTGCATGGAGCGTTCAATGGAGCTGGTAATCGGAATTCTTGCCATTGTAAAGACAGGTGCGGCTTATGTGCCTCTTGATCCTGCCTATCCTGATGAACGCTTGCGTTTTATTGTTAAAGATGCGGGTATCAAGATCATTGTGGGTTCACCGGAACTTGTTATGCCGCTTGAACTTGAATCTGTTACTGTGATAAATCCTGCTGATATTTTGTTGGATTCTAACCATGCTTCTGCCAATTATAATACTGCTGATTCGAGTATATCACCAGATAATCCTGCTTCCCAGGGTTCACCCGAATCAACCGGCTTTTCCTCTGATAACCCTTCTTGCAGCTCTTCGCCTGAATCTATTGCCTACGTTATCTATACATCAGGCTCAACCGGAGTTCCCAAAGGAGTTCTTGTAACCCATGCCAATGTAGTCAGATTATTTACAGGCACAGACCAGCTTTTTGGGTTCACAGAAAAAGATGTCTGGACACTGTTTCACTCTTTTGCCTTTGATTTCTCTGTCTGGGAGTTGTGGGGTGCTCTGCTTTACGCAGGTCGTCTTGTTGTCGTACCCTACGGTGTGAGCCGTTCTCCTGATGCTTTCTACAATTTGCTCAAGACCGAGGGAGTTACGGTACTTAATCAGACTCCATCTGCGTTCAGACAATTAATTGAGGTGGATAACCGTGTAACTGAGGCGAATAATCCTGTAGCGGAGGTGAATAGCCCTGTAACTGAGGGGGGCAACCGCGTAACAGATTCGAATAATGCGATAAAAAAGACGAATAGCCTGGTTCAAAGTATTGACAAAAAAAGCCTGGCCTTGAAATGGGTAATTTTCGGGGGTGAGGCATTGGAGCCAAGAACCCTTCATTCATGGGTACAAAGGCACGGACTTGAACAGCCTGAACTTATCAATATGTATGGTATTACTGAAACTACTGTCCATGTAACTTTTCATCGCCTGACTCATGCGGATATTCAAGAGGGAGGAAGCCCGATCGGCAGATCTCTTCCTGACCTTTCTATCCATCTGGTTGACAGCTTTAACCAGATGGTTCCAACTGGAGTTGCAGGAGAGATGCTTGTTGGTGGAGCAGGTGTTGCAAACGGTTATCTTAACAGACCGGAACTTACCTCCACCCGTTTTGTGGATTCCGCCTCAGCTGGTATTGATTCCAGTGTCGGTATTTTGTATCGAAGCGGAGATCTTGCACGGTGGCTGCCCGGCGCTGATGGTGTTCTTGAATATATAGGACGAATGGATATGCAGGTTAAAATCAGGGGCTTTCGCATTGAACTTGGAGAGATTGAAGGTTGTCTTGTTTCTCATCCTCAAGTCAGAGAGGCTGTTGTAGAGCCAAGAAAATCATCTAAAAAGAGAGAGGTATCTGAAAACATAGCACTATCTGATAATAACGCAACATCATCCAAACATGGATCGACACCACCTGAAAGCAGATCATTTGCATCTGGTGCAGCATCGACGGACATCATAAGCCTTGTGGCATACGTGACGCTGGAAGGTGATGAACTTGCCGGCATGACAGGAGAACTTCGTCAATATCTGACACGGAAACTGCCGGACTACATGGTTCCATCTTCGATTGTTGTCATGGAGAGACTCCCTCTTACCACAAACGGAAAAATTGACCGCAGAGCCTTGCCTGAACCAGATGCTAACAGACCAGATCTTAAAGTTGAGCTTGTGCTTCCCAAAACTGCTGTTGAGTCCATGCTGGCAGGTTTATGGAGTGAGGTTCTGGGCATAGAGACAATCGGGGTTGATGACAATTTCTTCGAGCTTGGAGGCGACTCCATAAAAGGGGTCATATTTAC
>JADFYT010000458.1 GCA_015232935.1 Desulfamplus sp. | reverse complement strand
GATCCCGGTGTCTGAAATTGTATTGGCGTTTGAACCTGTGTTTGGACTCTTGTTTGCAAGATGCTGAACAAGTATATCTTTCTTTACCCGCTGAAAGTGAAGTCCTTTTACTGATGCAACTATATTGCCGTTGTCATCAACAAGATCAAGGTCAGAGGTCACAATGTGTCCTTTGCCGCTCTCTTGCCTTGTATGGATAACACACCAGAGGCTGGATGGCGGTCGGCGGTACTGGTAAAGATAGTCTATGGCGACCGGAAGATATGGCTCATGATTGCCGAGCATGGGAACTCCTCCGGTCTGAAATGCAGCATCAAGCAGAACAGGGTGCAGTTGAAAGGGACTGTCCTGCATGTCAATATTGTTTGTCGCAAGGGATTCTGGCAACTCCAGTCTTGTCACTACCAGACCTTCCCCGTGCCACAAACCTGTCATGGCACGAAATTTTTCCCCATGCTCGATTCCTGCACCATGTGTCTTTTCATAGTATTCAGCAACCGGAATCTGGTCGGAACATCGTGCTATAATGGATTTTATATCTATCGCATCAGCAGTTGGGTGCATATTTACGGGATTAGCAACTGATTTCATGCCAGTAGCATCAGTATGGTCAAACTCGCCGCTTGAATTCAAAGTCCACACATCTTCCGAATTGCTTTTGCTGCTTGAATTTACAGTCAACATCTTTTTTGAACTGTTACAAACCTGAGAATCGCTATAAATCCGGGAACGGCTGTAAATCTTGAATTCATGACCCTTGATTACTGTCTGGACTTCTGTCTTCCCCTCTTCTTGTAATACAAGTGCCTGATGGATTGAGATATTTTTAAGAAGGGGTGAACGGTTCAATCTGAGACCAGCCTCCAAAGCAATTTCAACGTGAGCCGCGGCAGGCATCACTACAGAGCCAAAAATCCGGTGATGGGCTAAAAGAGAGATGTTGTCTCTGTCAAAGGTTGAAGAAAATATACGGGTATTGTCCGGTAATGCCGGAGAGAGTATCTGATCTCCAAGCAGGCTGCCAGCAGGCTCGATATTTCCGCCACCAGGCAGGCTGTCTCCAGGCTGGATATTTCCGCCACTCTGTGAACTGCCGTCAACTGTTTTGGCCAGCCCTGTTTTAGCCTGACCGGTTTTGACCTGACCGGTCGTTTTTTCAGGCCTGCGATTTTTTTCAAGCCAGTCAATCCAGTAGCTGCGGTGCTGAAAAGGGTAATTTGGCAGACGGACATGGCATTTGGTCTTGTCATCTGTCAAGCCTCTTGCAGGGGCAAAAACCTCTTCCCAGTTCACATCAGCACCGTTTACCCAAAGATGACCCAGACTTTCGAGCATTCTTTGCTGTTCATCATGCCCGTAACGAAGACTTGGAAGCCATCTGCACTCGGCAGCTATCGATTTTCTGGATATTGTTACAGATGCTCGCATCAAATTTTTGTCGGCATCTACAGAATCTGTGGACATATGCACATAATTCTTGTCAGCATTGATTGACTCAGCCACTGCAATTCCCAGAGCACACAATATGGGTTTTGGGCCTATCTCTATAAACGTCCTGTATCCATCCATAAGCATCGAAGCAATCCCTTGAGCAAAACGCACAGGGGATTTGACATGGTTTACCCAGTAGCCGGCAGAGGCTATCTCCTCTGTTGCCAAACTACCTGTCAAATTTGAGTAGATTGGTATTGTTTTTGAATAGACTGGCATTGTTTGCCTTGAGTCGATGGCAGTTGAGCGGCTGGAAGTCGAGTTGTCTGATGTTGAATCTGCTGAATTTGGGTTTAAGTGTGTTAACTTTGAATTGAAGTGTGTTGAACCTGACGTGCCATAATTATATCTGACGCTTCCTGCAATTTCGGCAAACGGGGCAAGCATTGGTTCCATCATAGGAGAGTGGAATGCGTGGGATACCCTTAGTTTTTTTGACTCTACACCCTTTGCTTCAAGTTCTTTTTCAAGCTCTTCAATTGCCGTCTGTGTTCCTGAAACCACCACCGATTCAGGTCCGTTCACAGTGGCAACGACCAGATCTGAGGAGCATGAAACGGTAGCTGTGCAAGAGTGAAGTATTTTAAGCGTCTGTGCCTCTGTCAGACTTACAGAGAGCATGGCACCGGAGTCACAATATTCCTGCATGAGCCGGCCTCGGTTTGCAACGAGCTTGAGGCCATCCTCCAGAGAGAAAATACCCGCAATACAGGCAGC
>JADFYT010000457.1 GCA_015232935.1 Desulfamplus sp. | reverse complement strand
TTTCACTGATTTCACCCTTTTGGTTATGCTCGTTGCCGGTTGCCCTTACAACCATCTTGCCCATGCAGGGCAATGCCCTTGGAGATACTCCGTCGTCTGTTATTTCATATCTTTTATAGGTTTCAGGAGAGCTTACCTTTTCATCAGTCAGGATAAAGTGTTCAATCTCGTTGTCCACTTTGAAAAAGTTCTGCTCGGTCACCTGGGATGTGGCAAGGAACTGGTCTAAAAGAATGATTGCAGGTACCTGATATTTTTCAGAGAGATAAAAAGCCCGCTTCATTGTTTCAAAGGTCTCGGCAGGTGTGCCAGGAGCCAGAACGAACTTTGGAAAATCGTCCTGGGATGCGTTGATTACAAACAACAGATCCCCCTGGCCTGTTCTTGTCGGAAGTCCAGTGGCAGGACCAGGTCTCTGGGCATTGACAATAACCAGGGGAGTTTCGGTCATGGCCGCAAGCCCAAGCCCTTCTGTCATAAGGCAAAATCCTCCTCCCGAGGTTGAGGTTAATGAGCGGACTCCCGCAAATGATGCCCCTATAGCCATATTCACGGCTGCTATCTCGTCTTCCGCCTGCTCAACAACTACAGGCAGCTTGCCGGCGTAGGGAACAACGCTTGATATGACTCCGGTTGCCGGACTCATGGGGTAAAACGGGAAAAATCGGCAGTCTGACGCAAGTGCACCAAGACCCGCTGCCCTTGCTCCGTTTATCACCATGCGGTCTGTTTCAGAGGCGTTCCAGTCAAATCCTGTTTTGTATCGTACATCTCCTGCCGCATCATAACCCTTTTTTGCGGCATTGATGTTAAGGTCAATAATCTTTTCCCCTTTTGCCTTGAATTTCTTTACAAGAAGCTCTTTCAGCATCTCAAAAGGTGTACCCAGAACCGAGAATATGCACCCTGCGGCCACAGTGTTGGCTGTAATCAGTCCGCCAGCCTCCTTTGCAAGCCCTTTGAGAGGGATCTTGAGGATCTTGGCCGAAGACAAGTCCTGATTAGCATCAGATTCCCTGTCATTGTCACTGGTGTCAGTATCGCCATTGAGAATAACCAGGCTGTCAGGTGCAAGCATTCCTTTGTTAAGATTCATGGTTTTCTGGTCAATTGCCACCAGAATATCAGGTGTCTCTCCTGGTGCCATTACAGGTTGATTGCTTATTCTAAGGAGGTTAAAGCTGTGCCCCCCCCGAATCCTCGATTCAAAATCATCAATTGAGAAGATAAAAAGCCCTGCACTGTGGCACACTTCAGCCAGAAGAGTTCCAATAGTTTGAATCCCCTGACCCGCCTCTCCTCCAATTTTTACTGTGATATCTGTTTTCATTTTTTTTATATTTCTCTCCTTCAAAAATGCCATCAATTGTGTTGTGACAATAATCTTACCATGAAAAGGCATTTCTATTTTCATGATTCCTGGTGGCCCCGCAACGGCCATGATGTTTATTGCGTTATGACACTAAAACAGCATTGTGCCATGACAATCACAGGTCATGTGCCATGAGAGTCATAAGTGGTATGTGACTGCTTTGAACCGTTTGAAATATATGAAAACTCAAATCAATACCTTTTGCAAGTAAAATTTGGTTTAAAAACATTGTGAATTAAGTTATTCTCATTTTGATGTAAAAATGTATTCCGGTTTTCATGCAGGAAATCAATAGAGCACGGCTTTTTTATGTTTAATTCCAGCAGGGTGAGTAGCGTGCACGCCTCCTGATATTATGAGTAAAATGCAAAAAGGCTACACTCAAATCAATAATGTAAAAATATAAGGATGTTTAAACTATGAGTGAAAATGGAACAAGAGTCTATGCCCTTAGTACATGCAGCCACTGCAAGGCAGCCAGAAAATTTTTGACAGAGTGCTGCGTGGATTTCACATGCGTTGAAGTTGACTGTCTGACAGGAGAAGATAGAAAGAGTGCCATCGAAGAGATTAAAAAAATTAATCCACGCTGTTCATTCCCTACTATTGTGATCAAAGACAAGGTGATAGTTGGATTTCAGGAGGAGCAGATCAAGGATGCACTTGGACTCTAATCAAGATGCACTTGGACTCTAATCCCAGATCCAGACAGACAGCGACCTCTGCCCTAAGGGACAGATGTGTGACCTGAGCAGATTTATAAAAAACAGCAAAAACTCAAGGAGTCAAAATAAAATGGATGTTAAAACACTATATGAGAACCTGAAAAAGATTCAGGA
>JADFYT010000456.1 GCA_015232935.1 Desulfamplus sp. | reverse complement strand
AAAAGAGCGGCAACTGATTACTCTCCAAGAGCAGTCATCGGAATACGCCCATATGATGCCAAAGCACTTACACTTATGAATCTCAATTTTGATACAAAGGAGTACAAGGATCCATACTGGTGTGACGCTTATGAGGCAACAACATTTATCGGACTTGCAGTCAATACTCCATCAGAGCTTGATTTCAGCCTCTCAATGGGATCAGGCCCCTTTGGGGAAGAGGGTCTTGATGTACTTCTTGTTGACAATGAAAATGAGTTTCTGGCAAAGGTTTTAACTGACAATGGGCAATCTTTCATGGATGCATCAGGTTTCAATCAGGTTGCAGATGATGCTGCTTCGGAAAGGATTGATCAGTTAAAGGTCGCTGCTGAGAAGAGCATGAAAACTGACGTCAA
Source organism: Desulfamplus sp. (assembly GCA_015232935.1). Taxonomy (GTDB): domain Bacteria; phylum Desulfobacterota; class Desulfobacteria; order Desulfobacterales; family Desulfobacteraceae; genus Desulfamplus. The sequence goes on along the minus strand of JADFYT010000456.1, from coordinate 1,823 downwards.
GACAGGAAATTTGAAAAAGAAAGAGATCCTTGATCTGTATGAAGCACCTTTTTGGGATGATATTGCATTCTCCTGCATAAACTGCGGGACATGCACATTTGTATGTCCTACATGCTGGTGTTTTGATATCCAGGATGAGACCAAAAAACAATCTTCCAGTCGATTTAGAAACTGGGATTCATGCATGTATCCTCTCTTTACGCTCCACGGCTCAGGCCATAACCCCAGAGGTGAGAAAATCCAGAGAGTAAGACAGAGATTTATGCATAAGCTCAAATATTTCCTTGATAAGTATGACAGAGGAACCATGTGTGTCGGGTGTGGCAGATGTGTGAAATCCTGTCCCGTAAATATTGATATCCGTGAAGTATGCAATATCATGAACAGCTACGAGCCAAAGAAATAGAAGGAGGAAAAATGGTCAACCCTTATATGCCCTACCCGGTTCGCATTGATGAGATTGAGATTGCAACTGAGGATAAATCGCTTAAAACATTCAAGTTTGTTTTTTTGAACAAATCTGATGAAGAGAAGTTCTGCCATGAGGCCGGACAGTTTGCAGAGCTGTCGATTCCAGGCCAGGGAGAGATCCCCATTGGAATTGCATCTTCTCCAACTGAAAAAGGGTTTGTAAAATTCACTGTATTTAAAACCGGAGTTGTAACCTCTTATCTTCACAACATGAAGGCAGGAGATATCATGGGTATAAGGGGGCCTCTTGGCAACTGGTATCCATGGGATCAGCTTGAGGGGAAGAATGTTGTGATTATTGGCGGTGGTTTTGCGTTTACCACTTTACGGGCATCGATTGTTTACATGCTTGATCCTGCAAATCGGTCAAGATTTGGCAACATTGATGTTATCTATGGAGCTCGTTCTCCTGGAATGCTGCTATACAGAGATGAGTTGTATGAGTGGGAAAAAAGAGATGATATCAACATGCATATCACTGTGGACAGCACCAATGATCCAAACTGGCAGTATAACGTTGGCTTTGTTCCTACCATTGTGGGACAAAAGGCTCCTAAAGCTGACCCCAATACCTTTGCCATTGTCTGCGGTCCTCCTATCATGATCAAGTTTACCCAGCCTGCTCTGGAATCTTTGGGGTATGGTCAGGATCAGATTATTATGTCTCTTGAAAACCGCATGAAATGCGGTATTGGAATGTGTGGCAGATGTAATATAGGAAAAGAGCTGGTATGCAAGGATGGTCCTGTATTTACTTTGGAGCAGTTGAACAAGACACCGAGAGAGTATTGATCTTTTTATACTCTCCGGTTTTAAAAGAGCCTGAGAGTATAAAGGAGATGGAGAGTAAAACATAAGCAACATTGCTGTTATTATTGTTTGATTGAGATTCCTGAATAACAAGAAAAAAATACTGATCCGGGTTGCATAGGAAAAAGGAGAGCACGAATATGGCATATAATTTCAATGCTGACGAAGTTTTTAAAGTGGCAATTAGAATTGAAGAGAATGGGGCAGCCTTTTACAGAAAAGCAGCAACTCTTCAAAAAGAAGAGTCAAATCAGGTATTCTTGAATCAGCTCGCAAAGATGGAAGATAACCACAAGGCATCCTTTGAGAAGATGAAGAAAGAACTATCTGAAATGGAAAAAAAAGAGACCATTTTTGATCCTGATGAGGAGCTTGGACTCTATTTGTCAGCCATGGCTGATGCTCATGGAGGTGAAGGAGATCCAAAGGTTGCAGAAAGTCTTGCTGAAAATCAGCCTATGAAGGAAATTCTTGAGATTGCCATATCTCTTGAAAAAGAGTCGATACTGTTTTATTTGGGAATTAAAAACCTTCTTCCACCC
>JADFYT010000455.1 GCA_015232935.1 Desulfamplus sp. | reverse complement strand
AGCTGTGATTAAAATCAGGAAGCTATCAGACCCCATGTTTAAGGTCAATATCTTTGTTTTTTCAAACAGCAAATCAGTTACAAAGTTTGCAAAAACAGATATGAAAAATTCAAAAAAGTATTTGACATAGACCTGGATTGCTGTTAGATTCCCTGCTGTTTTTGCTCTAAAGGGCCGTTAGCTCAATCGGTAGAGCACCTGACTCTTAATCAGTAGGTTCCGCGTTCGATTCGCGGACGGCCCACCAAATAAAATCAAGGGGATTACAATCAAGTTAGTTGTAATCCCCTTTTTTGTTGTTGGTTGTGTATAGTGTTTATATCTGATTTTATAAAAATCATGTCAGGATTCAGTATAAATAGCTTAAATGTAACCCAAACTACTACAGCCAATCTCTTAAAGAGCTATACTATTCCGGCCTCTGACCAAGAAAATTTCTGATCAGAATTTCTCCTTGTTCTGTCATAAAGCTCTCAGGGTGAAACTGCACTCCATATACAGGAAAACCCGAAAGCTCAACTCCCATAACAAGTCCCTCACGATTCCAGGCTGTTGTCACAATACGAGGAAGGTCAGACCCTTCACTCAAAATACAAGGTGAATCTGCATCCTCATTCTGACTCAAGAACCTCGCGGGTTCAATAATCAAAGAGTGATATCTGCCAGCGGCAAAGGGAGATGGCATACCTTTGAATATTCCCTTTTCCTGATGAAAGATCATGTCGGTTTTTCCATGAACAGGAACTGGTGCCCTTTTAGTTCTGCCTCCAAAAACCTCATTTAAACACTGCATGCCAAGACATACGCCAAGAATCGGGATCCTGTCATGAAAATACAAGATCAATTCCTTTGAAATTCCAGCGTGTTCAGGATCTTTTGGCCCCGGGCTTACAAGCAGGTAATCAGGTTCAATATTTGCAGCATCCTCAACAGTAATTTTATCAGAGCGTTTTACGATAATCTCAAGATCAAGAGAGATGAACATCTGCACCAGGTTGTATGTAAAAGAGTCGTAGTTATCAATCACCAGAAGCTTATTTTTTTCGCACATAACTCACATCATAAAATAGGGGTCAACATCTATTCCAACCGATATATCCTTGGTCGAAAAAGCTCTCTTGTCAGCGACAAGATGCTGAACAAGTCTGTTCAAAAGATTGACTGAGGGGCTCTTCAAAAGAATCTGCCACCTGTAACGCATTGATATCTTTGGAATTCCAGCCTCAATTGGCCCAAGCATCTGCATTTCTCCCATCTTGTTGCATTCATTGATAAAATCCGTGCAAATCTCTCCTATCAGCAGAGAATGAGTTTTGACCTTCTCCATATCAGGCCCTGAGATTTTAAGTTGAATAATCCTTGAAAAAGGGGGATATGACAGAGCTTTTCTAAAAGGAATCTCGCTGTTGTAAAACTGAACAAAATCCTGATTTTTTGAGGCTTCAATGCTGAAGTGTTCCGGATTATAGGTCTGCATGATCACCTTTCCCGGTTTATCGCCTCTGCCGGCACGACCCGCGACCTGGGCAAGAAGCTGAAAGGTTCTCTCCCCTGCTCTAAAATCAGGAAAATTCAGTGACAGATCGGCACATATCACACCAACAAGAGTAATGGCCGGAAAATCATGGCCTTTGGCAAGCATCTGGGTGCCTACAATAATATCAACCGTCCTGTTTTTAACCTTTTTGAGAATCTGTACAGTAGCACCTTTTTTGCTTCCGGTATCCTGATCAAGCCTTATGATTCTGGCATCCGGAAACATTGACTTGAGAAGAGTCTCAATCCGTTCCGTGCCAAATCCCAGAGGCTTTATTTTTTTTGCTCCGCACTTTGAGCATTTGATGTCTGAGGACACTTTCATGCCATAAAGTTGGCTTGGTCCAAATCCGGCAGGGAATGAACCCTGGCCTGACCTTGCCTTAGCAGGCCTTGCAGAATTCACATTTATGCTGGATGACTTCATAGTTGACGGTACCGCAAATCCACACATGTGACACCTGAACTCATTGCTATCCCTGTGCAGTGTCATGGAGATATCGCAAAATCTGCATTTTATCGCCTCTCCGCACGATTCGCATACCGGAAAGGTCGCAAACCCGCGGCGGTTCAAGAAAATCAAAACCTGCTCCCCTTTTTTCAGACAGACAGCTATCTCTTTTGACAACTCGGGAGTAACAAGTTTTTCCGTGCCTCTGTAGTCCTTATATTTTTTAAGATCAACCA
>JADFYT010000454.1 GCA_015232935.1 Desulfamplus sp. | reverse complement strand
CTGATATTACCCAGAAGGCTTGTTCCTGCTGTGCTGACAAGGATATCCCTGATGTTTTTGTCTTTTTGCATTTTTTTATTCCTGCCTTGAAAAAAAATGTACCCTGCCAAGCCCGAAAGCTGTATTTTTTCCGATATGCACCTTTTCAGCCATCCTCAAAAGAGGCAGGAAAGGGGCAAAATCGCCCTGATACTCAACTTTGCCAACAAGACCGCCCATGAACATCTTTTTATCCTGGGTTGACGAGTAGCGTTTCCAGTCAAACCATCGAAGAGAGTTATTTGAGATTGATATCTGTTCAGAAAGGGCTATAAGTCCTGCATAATCCATCTTAGGCTCTCCGTCTCCGTAAATATTGAGAAGCGATGTTGTCCTGCGGATTATGCTTCTTAGCAACATAGGAAAGGGCAGACTTGCCACCGGAACCTGCCGGGCTATGATCCTCAACGGGGTCTGGATTTCCATCACAAGCGTTCCGGCGGCTGCCGAATCTCCATTGGCATCTCCACTACCTGCCGCTGGGCTTTCGCCATCTCCACTACCCTCCGCAGGGCTTTCATCTGAGTCACCATCTGAAGTTAATGTAATATATTCAAGCTGTTCCGGCAGTGTTACTTGAGGAGTGTTTTCGGTATAAACAGCAAGATTGCCAAAAGTTGAAGTGACAGACTCCAGCACAAAACGGCTGCGTTTTCCATCAATGATTTTGCCAATGCCAATCCGCCCCATCTGTTCAAAAGCATATATAAAATATTGAAGGCTCCTGTTGAGCTCTCCAAATATCAAAAGAGTGCACTCAAGAGTCTCTCCCTTTTTAAAATCATGCCTGGTTGACATCGGTGGTCGCAGCACTAAAGGAGACGGGGCTGAAGAGACTCTTGATCCATCCGGAACATCTACAGCACAAGAAGTCTCGAAAATCATCGCGTAGGCACAATTGCCCTTGAGCAGACATGTAGGACACTCCTGCCTTTTAAGTGCACAGACCACTTTTTTAAGAGCGTGTCCCAGAACTCCGCGAAAGGTTGATCCTTTGTAACAAGGAAGAACCGCATCATCTTCCAGTCGAATAACAAACCTGTAACTTCCTGATATCATTTACAACTCCCTCCTTAATGCCAAGTTGTTTCCTTACATTGCCCATTATCTGCCTGTTGTTATCTATAACGTCATTAAGCAAAGTTTTTTTCCTGAATTTTCATAGCCGCTGGAATTCGGCCACCCTCAAACATGAAAACCAGGATATGTTTTCACGGTAAAAAGATCAGATATGGGCAATTTTAAATTTACTGATGTTGCTCATAGCTGATTCATTATTTTAAGTAAAGAGAAAAAAGTAATATTGGTTCTAAAAAAACCTTGATGTAACAGGTTATATGCATATACTATATTTATAACATAATTTACTCACAATCGATAAATCTTGATTTTATCTGTCAGCCGTGATACCTGGATTTTCATTATGAAAAAAATAAAACTTGTATCAATTCACGGTGGGCACAGTGGGCAGTTCTGCAATCATGCACGGGACACACTTGAAGAGATTATCCAGAGCTACATTGAACTTGAATTTGAGTGGGTTGGAGTTACAGAGCATGTCTATCCATTGTCAAATGAGTTCAGATACCCTGATGAAGTAGCGGCTGGCCTTGATTACACTGATCTTGCATCAGGATTTTCCGAATACATCAGAACATGCAGAGAGCTTCAAAAAAAATATCAGGACAAAATAACCATATTTACAGCTTTTGAAACAGAAACCTGTAGTGGATACAAGGAATTTATCCCTTCGGTTACAAGGCGGTTCAGGCCGGATTACATTGTTGGATCAGTTCATCATGTGGATGATATATGCATTGATTACTCAAAGGAAGGATACGACCTTGCTGCAAAGTCTCTTGGCGGGGTCGATCAGCTCTACTGCCGGTACTTTGACATACAGTACGATATGATCAAAACCATAGAGCCGGCTGTGGTGGGACATTTTGATCTTGTAAGAATTTTTGACGAAGATTACCCCCAAAGGCTCCTCAAGCCGGAAATATGGCACTGTATCACCAGAAACCTTGCCCTGATCCGACAAAAAAACATTGTTATGGACTTTAATCTGAGAGCATTAATGAAGGGTGCATCAGAGCCATATATTTCAGCCCCGATTCTTGCAGAGGCAAAAAAGATGGGAATCGCTGTTGTGCCAGGGGATGATTCGCATGGTGCAAGTGACACAGGT
>JADFYT010000453.1 GCA_015232935.1 Desulfamplus sp. | reverse complement strand
TGATATTAGGATCACTTTCAAACAGATCCTTCATCATGCCAGGACTTTGGGCACCCTGACCTGACAGAAGTGCTATCGTGGTCTGATTCTTCTGTTTCATCTCGAAGTCTCTTGAGAGAGCTGACGTTGCAAGACTTTCATTTTCAGTCGTACCCGTAGGCAAAGAATTTTTAGTCGTGTTCGTCAGTTCAGAACAGCTATCATCTGAAACTGCCGTACTCTCTTTTACAGGATGAAGATATGGAGGCAGGGCACTGACAATCATATGGCAATGATTTCCGCCAATACCGTTTACGTTAAAGGCAAATCGAGTCGGTGCATCATATTCTATTCCCGGTACAAGCGGATTTTTCAGGCTGGAGAATTTGGGATCATATCCGAAATTTGGCAGAAGAGCTCTTTTTTTGTTCATAAGAACTATTTTGGCAAGAGCCACAGCAGGGTTGGCAGCTTTAAAATAGCCAAACTGGTCTTTTATATTTCCAAAGTATAACGGAGTTAATTTATCAGGTCTTTCCTGCTTATCTGATTCACTCTGACGGCTCGGCTTTTCCTGACTGCCTGGAGTGTCTGATCTATATGAAGATGAATCAACATGAGAAACTATCTTCGCATGTTCAAAACACTTTTCAACCACCTGCTTTTCAACCATATCACCCATGATATTGGAAAATGCAAACAGATCCAGATAGCCGATATCACGCTTTCTTACTCCATTTTTTATGTAGCACGCATTGATTGTGGATACAAATGTCTGTTCCGAAGGAGCAAGCAGATGGTCAGGAGCACTTGATTTTACACAGCAGTCGCTAAGTTGTGCAAGAATCTCCATGCCGGACTCTTTTGCCTTTCGATATGTTGTAACAAGATGAATGGCCGCCCCCTCGGACATGGCATAACCATCTGAGCGTGAGTCAAAAAACCTTGGCTCTGTGCCTGAAAGAAGTCCAAGCCTCTTGAACGCCATTAGCACAGCAGGATAAAGATTTGCATCCACTCCGCCTGCAAGTACAAAATCAAGCTGTTTTGACGCTATGCCTCTGATTGCGTTTTTGATTGCAATAACAGAGGAAGCACAGGAGGCATCAACCACATAGTTCACACCATTGAGCCCAAAATGGTTGGCAATGCGCCCTGATATAATGTTGGAAAGAAGACCAGGGGTTGTATCTTCATTATTTTCAGGAATCCGCTGTCTGATTATCTCAACAAGCCCGGACGAGATCTCTTTTGCAATATCAGGGCTTAAAACTCCGCTTTTTTCAATTATCTCGGCAAGAAGTCCCTTTCTGACCCGAAGAATATTTTTGGTCTGCCTCTCACCTTGAATTGTTCCAAGAATAACTCCTATCCTGTTTGACTGACCACCATGACCAGAAGCAGGTTTCAAACCGGATCGAGAACTACCGACAACAGATTTTGGACCGGCTTGAACATGACCGGCAGCAGAATTCTGACCTGATTGCCCCTTGATCTGTCCCGAAGCTGAACCGGACTGGATTATCCCGAGAAGTCCTGAGCTGTTTATGGCTTCATCTGCCGCATCAAGCCCTAACAACTGCCCACGCTCAAGTGATCGTACAATCGAAGGAGGCATGCGGTATTTTATGTTATTAAACTTGAAATCCTTGATTACACCTGCCTTGACCATTGGCAGATAATAGTTGGATTTTTTGTCAAATCGGGCATAGGCACTGTTGTCAAATCTCTCTTGAGGAATATCTGAAAGCTGTTTTTCACCTGATTGCAGTGTATTCCAGAACTGGTTAATGTCCCGCCCTCCCGGAAGGCACACTCCAATGCCTGCAACCACAATTCTGTCATCATTAAAGTCATAATCAGGATTCTTGAAAATGCATCTTTGTAAAGCAGAGTAGTCAGACCTGAACTGTTCAACAACAATGTGGTAATTAATCCCGCCAAAACCATATGAGCTTACAGCCGCCTTTCTTGTCCGGTTGCCACTATCACTTGTATCCCACGGCTCTGGTTTTTCTTTTTTTTTTATTCCTGTTCCGGCAAGATCGTGGTTATGCGACAGCTTCTCAAAATTCGAGTTTGGAGGAAGCACCCCTTTTTGCACTGCAAGCAAAGCCTTGACAAGTCCTGCCGCACCCGCTCCTCCAAGAAGATGGCCAATCTGGGACTTGATGGAGCTGATGCCTGTTTTAGTACCATTGACACCAGCCTCAATATCACTTTTTTTCTCAGATGCCTTTGTATCTCTGATATCA
>JADFYT010000452.1 GCA_015232935.1 Desulfamplus sp. | reverse complement strand
AGTGATGCCAGATTCAAAAACGGCTGGGGATAGAAAAAAAGTACAACAGAAATTGAAGCTGTGATAACCAGCGGAACAACACACCATAACGGGGCCTCATCTACTTTGTCCTCAAAGAGCATTTCATCTTCACTGCAAAAAAAGGCATTGTAGAATACAGGAAAAAAGTAGGCCGCATTTAAAAAAGAGCTGGTCAGAAGCACAAACAACAGCATCAGGTTTCCTGCTTCAATCGTTCCAAGAACAAGATACCACTTGCTGATAAAACCACCGCCTGGAGGAAATCCCACAACGCTTAACGAACCAATAAGAAACGCTGTCATCGTAATCGGCATTCTTCTGCCGATCCCCTTCATCTGGCTTATGTATTTTATGCCGGTAGCACAGAAAATTGCTCCGGCACAGAAAAAAAGTGTTATTTTTCCAAACGCGTGCATGGCAATGTGGAGCATTCCGCCAGTCATACCAGATTTTGAAAGAAGTGCCACTCCAAGGACTATGTATGACAATTGACCTATTGTTGAAAAGGCAAGCCGTCTCTTAAGTTCGTCCTGAGACAGGGCAACAAGAGATGCAACAACAATGGTAATTGATGCTATAACGCAGATTATGCCGCTGATTTTGAAGTCGGCCAATACCCCTGTCCCTACAATACCGGTAAGCACTCTGACCACGCTGAATGCACCAACCTTTACAACTGCAACAGCGTGCAGAAGGGCACTTACAGGAGTAGGGGCAACCATGGCAGCAGGCAGCCATGAGTGCATTGGCATGATACCCACCTTGGCAAATCCAAAAAGAAACATCAGGCTGAGCAGAAGTGCAAGTCCTGAATTGATGTGACCTGCCATCACTCCGTGAGCTGCAAAATCAAGGGTGCCTGTAAAATGGTAGGTAATCAACATTGCGGGCAATGCCAGACCTATTGATCCGCCCAGAATATACAACAGATATTTTCTTCCTGAACTTCTTGCTTCCCTGTCCTGATGGTGTGTGACCAAGGGAAATGTGGCAAGAGAGAGAATCTCGTAAAAGAGATAAAGCGTAAGAAGGTTTGCTGAAAACGCAACTCCTATCGTTGCTGATATTGCCACCGCAAAAAATGTGAAATATCGGGTCTGGCTGTGCTCATCCAGGGATCTCATATATCCTACGGAGTATAGTGAGGTAACAATCCATAGTGATGAAGCAACCAAGGCAAAGAGCATTCCAAATGCATCCACCCTGAAACTTATGCCAACATCAGGGAGAACCTGGACAAGTGTGTAGTTGATTACTGTGCCATCCAGAATGACGGGCAACATTGAGACAATAATTAACAGTTTTATTCCTGCTGCTGCAAATGTCCATGCCTCCCGAATATTTTGAGATCTGCTTGAAATAATACCGGGAACAGCCAAAAGGGAGACAAGAACAGCAAAAACAGGTTTTATAGAGAGTACAGTTTCCATTGACATGCTAAATAATCCCTGCCGGTATGGCAAAATGAATAATATTGGTTACAATTTCCCCTGAATAGAGCCCCAGCACCACCAGCATAACAGATACCGCAAGGAATGGTATCAGCATTTCAAGAGGAGCCTCTTTAATGGCTACATCATGTTGATCTGTATGTTTGTCGTCATGACTGGAAATACCGGATGAGTGGTGAGAATCAGAAGGGGCATGATGATCTTTGAAAGGTTCAAAATGGGCTATCTCAAATATTCTGAAAAAAAGAACAGCATTAACAAGCGAGCTGAAGATCAAAGCCGCAACAAATCCGTAGTGGCCTGCACTTATGCCTCCTGAAATAAGATACCACTTGCTGAAAAAACCGCAGGTTGGTGGCACACCTATAACAGAGAGTGCGGCAAGGGTGAATCCTGCCATGGTAAATGGCATTTTGGAGAACATCCCTTTCAGGCTGTCGCGTGAATCCTCTCCTGTTTTCCAGATAAAGATGCCGGCAGCCATAAATAGTGCGAGGGTCATGGCAGCATCATTTACTATGTGAAGGATGGCACCCGAGATACCCATCCGGTTGCCAAGAAAAAATCCGCCCACCATGTATCCGACCTCGGCAATAATGATATAGCAGAGCATTCGCTTGTAGTCTTTCTGGGCAAGGGCGGACAGAGAGCCAAATATAATTGTTGCAACTGCAAGCCATACCATCAGGTCTTCTGTATGAAGGTGGTCAAAGGTGTATTCAGGAGTAAAAACATTGAGACAGATTCTTACCAGTATATAAACAGA
>JADFYT010000451.1 GCA_015232935.1 Desulfamplus sp. | reverse complement strand
TATCGCGGGACTTCCTGTTCTGGTTATATTTTTTGGTTTGGGAGTCTGGACAAGAAGACGGGCCAGGAAGAAAACCATTAAAATACTGTTTCAAAAATAGCGGTTGAGGAGGAGATGATATCAATGAAAAAAGAGTATATTATACTTGGGCTGATAATTGTTGCCTTGTCAGCCTATCTTGTCATGCATAAAAAAGACCGTAACAACTACATTCTGCCCTTGATCCCACAGATCAATGCGGCAGATATCACACAGATTTCGATTGAAAAAGATGGAAACAGCATTGTTCTTTCAAAAAAAGACGGCACATGGTTTGTGACTGACAAAAATTATCCTGCCAGTCAGGAAAGTGTCACGCAGATTATTGATGCAGTGAAGGATTTGAGTCTTTCGGCATTGGTTTCCGAGAGCGGTAATCTGACCCCCTATGAGTTAGACAGTAAAAACAGGATCAGTGTCACTGTCAAGTCTGCTGTCGAGACATTGAGAAAATTTGAAATAGGCAAGACAGCCCCGTCCTTTCGCCACACTTTTATAAGGCTTGATGGAAACAGCAATGTCTATCACGCAGCAAAAAGTTTCAGACGAGATTTTGATAAAACAGTTGATGACCTGAGAGACAAGAAGGTGCTCTCTTTTGACAAGAGCAAAACAAGCTCCATTGCCTTGAAAAAAGGTGACACAATCAAGCAGATTGCTCTCAAGGATGGCAAACCTGTAAATACTAAAGAGGAAAATTCAGGGGACAACGCGGAAAATTCAGGGGATAAAGCGGATAATTCAGGGGATAAAGCGGATAATCCGGTTGAGAAAAGCGATGTTATTGAAAGCATTCTTGCAATGTTGTCTGATTTCAAGTGTCATAAATTTACCGATACAGACAGCAAGGATCAGTTTAAGGCGATGGAGGAGACAGCAAGTATTGTCCTTCAGGGAGAAAAAGAGATATCTCTTGTAATTTACAAAAAAGATACGGAGGATAACTATCCGGCACTCTCTTCCGGGAGCATTTATCCCTTCTTGCTTGATACTTACCATGGAGATGATATAATTTCCAAACTGGACGATGTTCTGGGACTCAAAAAAGAGGATGACAAGACCGATGCCTCATCCGAGTAAGTTCCTAATACCGTAATACTTGTAGGCAATATAATTGTCCCCAAAAGTTGAAATCAACGGACATATCAGCCGCTGATTTCAACTTTTGGGCATCATAAATAAATATTGACATTTTGTATTTTGTATCCACATGGCTACCATAACTCTATGGTTGAAATTAGAAAAACAGAACTGTTGCAAAATGGCTTGATGGCTTGAGAGATATCCGTGCACGTGCTCGTATCTTGGTACGAATAGAAAGGTTAGCTGACGGAAATCAGGGTGATGTAAGACCTGTTGGCGAAGGCATTTCAGAATTGAGAATTGATTATGGTCCCGGTTATCGGGTGTATTATAAAAAACAAGGGGAAAAGGTTGTAATTTTATTGGCTGGTGGTGATAAGAGCTCCCGGTCTAAAGATATTAGAACTGCAATAAACCTTGCAAACAACTTATAGGAGCATATCATGGCTAAAACAAAAACTACCAGTTATGATGTAGCTGAACACCTTCGCAACCCTGACGAAATGGCTGCATATTTAGAAGCCTGCTTTGAAGAAGCAAATGGAGATCCAGCCTTTATTGCAAAAGCTATTGGCGATATTGCCCGTGCTAAAGGCATGTCACAGATAGCCCACGACACAGGCATCTCCAGAGAAAGTCTCTATAAAGCTCTTTCAGGAAATCGAAATCCAAATTTTGGTACAATTCTTAAAGTAATAAATGCCCTTGGTTTGAAGTTGCACGCATCAGCAATTATGAATCATAACTCAATAGCCCAACAATAAAATGCAGGGGACGTAAAAGAACGCACCCCTGATTACTGCTGTTAAATTATTTATTTTATGAAGGAGAAATTGATATGGAGATGCTCAAAATTTTACTTTCTGTTCTGCTGCCGCCTCTTGGTGTCTTTTTTCAGGTGGGGATAGGGATGCAATTCTGGATAAATATCCTGCTTACGCTGTTTGGCTATCTGCCGGGTGTTATCCATGCGGTATGGGTGATAGCAAAGGAAAATGCCGCAAAAAAAGAGATTGAATAGAGTATTTATGGTCTCGTAAAAAGTAAAAAAATCAATTGAATCTGTTTTTTTTGCTGGATTAGGCCTTTTTGCATTTAATTCAAACGTAGAAAACTTGGTT
>JADFYT010000450.1 GCA_015232935.1 Desulfamplus sp. | reverse complement strand
GAAACGAAGGCTTATGATTGCAAGAGCACTCATGCACTCCCCTTCGGTACTCTTTCTTGATGAGCCGACCGTAGGGTTAGATGCCGGAATGCGACGCAAGATATGGGCTTTAATCAAGAAAATCCAGCAGCAGGGAACAACCATCTTTCTTACGACCCATTATATTGAAGAAGCGGAGTTTCTGGCTGATCGGGTTGCTTTTCTGGACACAGGTACTCTTTTGGTGATAGATACGCCTTCAAATCTTATGACAACACTTGGGATATGGGCTCTGGACCGCTTGATAGACGACAAGATGGAGCCAATATATTTTAACAGCAGGGACGACGCAAACCATTACATTGCAACCCATAAGGAGAGCTTTACATTGCGTCGTGTCAATCTTGAAGATGCTTTTCTCTCAATGACAGGAAAAAAAGTCAAATGATCCATTCACTCTTTGCCGTCTATTACAGGGAGATGCTGATCATGCGACGCAGGCTTACCCGCCTTGTGCCATCATGGTCTGTATCCCCTCTTCTTTATCTGATCGCCTTTGGATATGCCATGGGAAAACATGTCGAGATTGACGGCCACTCTTATATGGAGTTTCTCATTCCAGGACTCATAGCCATGAACAGCATGACTCAAGCCTTTGCCATTGCAAGTGAAATAAACATTGCCAGGTTTTACTGGCATATATTTGAGGAGATTCAGGCGGCTCCGGTAAGTGATTTTTCATATGTGGCAGGAGAGGTTCTGGCAGGTATTACCCGAGCATTTCTTTCCACCGGTGTGATCCTGATTCTCGGTCTCATGTTTGGCGTGACACTTTCTTGCAATCTTCTGTTCTGGACGGCCGTTCTTCTTAACAGCTTTGTTTTTGCATCCCTTGCGGTCGGGCTTGCCATGCTTGTAAAATCACACGGAGACCAGGTGTTGCTCACAAGTTTTGTAATTACCCCGATGGCGTTTCTTGGCGGTACATTTTTCCCGCTTGAAAATTTTCCGGCATGGGGACAGAAACTGGTTTATATACTTCCTATCACCCATGCAGCCCAAGCCATCAGAAGTGCATCGTTCGGCAATATTCCGCCAATGTCTTCATATCTTGTGCTGGCGTTTACAGGATGTATCTTTTTTATCATATCTGTTTTATGCGTAAAAAGGGCAAAGGATTAAGGTTGATGGCCTCGTAAAAAGTCCGTTGAATCAGCTTTTTTTAAGTGTGCAAGTCTCGTAAAAAGTCTGAAATCAGCATTTTTGAACACAACAACCCATTGATTTTATTGAACGCCGATTTTGGCAAATTGACTTTTTACGAGGTCATCAAGGTTATGACGGCTAAATCTTGATAACTTTATCCGCAAGCTGCATGGCACTTACAATATCAAGCATATTTGTGGTCTCTCCGACTCTCTTTGCTTCAAGAAGATCAAAGTGGGTCAGACAGGTGCCGCACACCATGATTTTTATCCCTTCAGCTTCATATTGCAGAAGATCTTCGAGCACTAAAGAGCCTTCAATGGTCAGTTTCACTCCATTATTCACAAAGATAATCATCCAAAGATCATCTCCCATCTCTTTTATGGTTTTGATAAAGCTTGCCATAAGTTTTTTGCCAAGCTCGTCATCACCAAAGCCAATCCTGTCTGTTGCTGCAAAAACCATGATCTTCTGCTGATGCTCTTTAGCTGACAAAGCAGTGTCAGATAAAGATGGTTGAGAATCTGAAGATGTTGATGAAGGGGCGGAAGATGAATATTTTGTTGTCCTTCCGGACGCACCATCTGAATCCGTGGCTCCAGATAAATCATCAGCCTTTCCGGTTATTTCAAAATCGTCCCCTTTAGCAACGACTTCAACCGCGAATGACCTGGATGCCAAAAAACGGGAGACGTTTTCCATGGAGGCTTCATTATCAACAACTATACTTAGTTCCTGAAGGCTTGAATCATCAAGAGCCTTCTTGACCATTAAAACCGGTGCTGGACAAGACAAACCGCGTGCGTCAAATAGTTCCGACATTATATCTATTCCTTTTTACTCTAAAAATTCATTCTGACTTTAAAAATCCATTGTTAATCCATAATTCAGAAGGGGTAGTCATTTATTCCACTACAATCATACCTTTAATATCCTTATTGTCATTACTCTGACAAACCCTGCCAATAATAGCAGCATCTTCAACTCCGCTATCAATCAACATCTTTACAAGATTGATTGACTGATTTTCAGGACATCCCATCAGAAGCCCTCCAGAGGTTTGAGGGTCAAACAGAATATCTC
>JADFYT010000044.1 GCA_015232935.1 Desulfamplus sp. | reverse complement strand
ATGCTTTTATGCTTGAGGAGGCATCCTTGAACCATACTCCGGTTGAAGGAAAGGTGTCGGGTATTATCAAGGGCGGGTTCAGTGTCGAGATTATGGGTAAAAGAGCATTTTGTCCCGTAAGCCAGATGGATATTCGTTATATAGAAAATCAGGAAGAGTATCTGGGAAAAACGTTAAGCTTTCTTGTCACCCGCTTTGCTGAAGGAGGCAAAAATATTGTTGTTTCCAGACGAGATCTTATGAACAGGGATATACAGGAGAGCAGGGAAATCTATCTGAAAACAATTGCTGAAGGAGATATTGTTCAAGGCAAGGTAAGTAAAATCATGCCTTATGGAGCATTTATAGAACTTGCTCCGGGAGTGGAGGGAATGGCACATATTTCTGAGCTTAGCTGGTCCAGAGTGGAAAAAACATCAGAGGCACTGGTTCAAGATGAGCTTGTAAATGTGAAAATACTGAAGATTGAGAGCAAGGAGGGAGCAGATGTCCCCAAAATTTCTCTCTCTGTCAGAAAGACTACCCAGGATCCCTGGGACAGAGCGGAACAGACATTTTCAACAGGGCAGCAGCTGACCGGAAAAGTGGTGAGGCTTGCACCGTTTGGTGCCTTTGTAGAGATCGCCCCTGGTGTTGACGGCCTTGTTCACTTGAGCGAAATGAGTCATACCAGGCGAGTTCTCAAAGCAGATGATATTCTTGAGCAGGGGCAGATTGTTCAGGTGGTTGTAAAAGACATTGATCTTAAAAACAAGCGTATATCCCTCAGCATGAAAGACGCACATGGCGACCCCTGGAATGGTGCTGAATCAAGATATCCGGCAGGAAGTGTTGCAGAGGGCAAGGTTGAGAAAAGAGAAAAGTTCGGACTTTTCATAAATCTAGAGCCAGGTGTTACCGGCCTGCTGCCAGGGTCTGTGATGTCAAAAGCAACTGATGCTTCAATTTATGACAAACTCAAACCGGGTGACATTGTCAAGGTCATGATATCTGAAATAAGTGAGGAAAACAGACGAGTAAGCCTTGCTCCTCCTGACGCAAAAGAGGGCGGTGACTGGAAAACATTTGCACAGGGCACCAGCGGTTCCGAAAGCATCGGAAGTATGGGAGACCTTTTGATGGAGGCAATGAAAAAGAAATAGTTATATGCTGTTCCAGAAAAAGTCGTTTGTTTCAGCCGATCTTTTATTGACAGGAATATCCAGCCATTATGACAAGTTAACTGTCTGGAAATCTATAGCTGGAAAAAATGGCTTCAAGCTGATCACAAGTAATGTATGAGGTAATATAATAAATGATAGCCCTGCCGTCATTTCCCTGTTTTTCTGCAGATGCCAGATCTCTTGCGAAAAGCTGCCTGACAAAAGAAATTTATGAACAGTTAATTAACCTTGAGACCGGATACGGCTTTACGTTACACGACGCATTGCGATCCGGAATTCAAAATCCTGACAGTTCAATTGGAATCTATGCGGGAGATCCTGAAAGCTATGATCTCTTTTCCGCTATTTTCAATCCTGTAATCGAAAAATATCATGCCATTAAAATCGCGTCTCGCCCAATCAGGTCAGATTTTACCCCTGCTGATTTTCCTGATCCTGACCCTTCACGGGAATATATAATATCTACTCGCATCCGTGTTGCCAGAAATTTGAACGGTTTTCCATTCACGCCCATTATCTCCTCAACAGACAGAAAAAAAGTGGAGGAGATATTAATGCGATTGCTTGAGCAGATAGAACCGCCATTTAAAGGTCACTATACCCCTGCCAAAGAATATCCCGGAATTTTTGATCAAAAAAAAGGGAATATGCATATTCCACAGGACAAGGTTCTGCAAAACAGGATGTCTTTTCCGCAGGAAAAAAGGCATATCCTGTTAAAATCATGCTTTAAAAAAGGGGACAGATTTCAGGACTCTGCCGGCATAAACAGGGACTGGCCTGAGTCCAGAGGCGTTTTTCAATCAAATGACCATAGATTTTCAGCCTGGATCAACGAAGAAGATCACATCAGGATCATATCCATGGATCAAGGCGGAAATATTTCAGAAGTATTTAACAGGCTTGCAAAAGCACTGGATATTATTGAAAGAGAACTTGACCGCCAGCAAACTGGTTTTGCATGGAAAGACCATCTTGGCTATCTTGCAGCATGTCCGTCAAATCTTGGGACAGCCATGAGGGCTGGAGTGCACATAAGACTTCCGGAGCTTTTCAGGCGAAAAGATGTGCTTGACAGCGAGGCAAAGCGTTTAAGGCTTCAGACAAGAGGAACTCAAGGTGAAAAAACAGAAGTTGAATCAGCAGTATTTGATATAAGCAACAGCCAGAGGTTAGGGGTGACTGAACGAGAGTGCTGCGAAACTCTCTGTAATGGTATATGTGAAATCATTGAGCTGGAAAGAAAATTACAGGGGGCATGACGGTAAGTACATTGTGAAGCCCATGCTCTACTCAGAGATCTGTTTTCCATTGCAAAAGGGTTCTGGTTACTACCTACACCCTTTTGCACCGGTTAGCCTGGCGATCAAAATATTGCACCCGTTTCAAAACGAAATATTCTACCCGCTTCAAAACAAAATATTGCACCCGTTTCAAAAGAACGATAGATCAACTTTCTCAGGCAGCAGGCCGTTTTCATAAAGAGACAGAAAGAAACTGTCAAGAGCCTTTATTTTGAAGTGATCAAGATTGCAATGCAGAAGTTCAAAATATCTACGCACATAGGAGCTGTCAAGACCAAGCCTTTCAGCTCCGGATGCGATCACTTCATCAATATTGGAATATCCTTCCCATCTCGAACGGTAGAACAGATCAAGTGCCTTTTTTACCTGAGCATATCGTTCCTGGGCACAATCCTTTCTTGCAACCCACAGGGCAAACACAAACGGCATTCCGGTAATCTCATGCCATAATCTTCCAAGGTCAATTCTGAATCTGAAACGCTTTTCCCAGGGCTGAGTCATGGCTGCGTCTCCGATAACCATTACAGCATTGGCTTCATCAGGCACATCCTCCAGCTTTCTTAATTTTTTTGTGATAAATTCTGGATAAATTTTTTTTCCGGCCGAGACAAGCCTCACAAGGGCGGATGAAGTGGCAGAATCCCGAGTTAATACAACAGTTTTTCCATCCAGGTCGTCTATTGGAAAGTCTGACATCAAAATAACGCTTAGAACTTCGCCGTGACAGGAGATTGAGAGATCTGGAAGAATGAGAAGCTCTTTATGGTACATTGCGTAAAAGACAGAAGAGACAGGGCTGATATCAAGCTGCCTGTTTAGTATCATTGCGTTCAGGATATTGGGAGGCCCCTCTGTCATCTCAATCCAGTCAGGCACAAGGCCGCGATCAAGCCCGTAATAGACAGGAGAGGCATTTATATAGTCAATTTTACCAATATTGAGTTTTTTTTCTGATGATGAGTCAATCTTGTATTCTTCAAGAGATGAATTACTCTTATCTTCTTCAAGAGCCGCTTTTGGGTCATGTCTGATCAAACCAGCTCCTCCACCGCTGCCTTCATCAGGCTTGCAATTGGCATTTTATGCGGACACTTTTTTTCCGCCCTTGAATAATCCATATCAGCCATAGCCTGTCGGGTCTGCTCCGGAATCTGGTAAAATACCGATTTTGCAAGTTCCTGATCCTGATACTGCCTGGAGTACATAAGGCAGCGCATCACATCTCCGACAGGAATTTCATTATAGAGAGCGGATTCACATATATCGGTGCAGCCCCGGCAGTAACATGATGCTGTTTCCATAGCGTACATGCGTGAGAGTTCCTGATCTTTGAGCGAGAGTTTTGTGGTATTTAAAGCCGCTGCTGTATTGGATGCAAGAATAGTCATGTTGGGCATCTGGGAGGCAATACTTGCTATCTCCGGTGTTTCCCATACAAGTTTGAGCCTTGCTTGCATATCTGTGTAGCCACGTTTTATAAAACGGTCAACCATTTGAAGCTGGGTTTCCGATTCACTGCCTGAGGCTGGCCCCATTCCTTGAGTTTTCATGGCTGTAAGGCCGATTTCTGCTTCTGTACACGCTGCAATTGCCTCTTTCATGGCAGGCGTATGCATGATGCGGTAGTTGTAGGTCATCATTATCCCGTCTATCCAGTCCATTTTTGATGCGGCCATCATGCACTTTTCCATATTGCTGTGGGTACTGAATCCGAAAAATTTTATCTTGCCGGCTTTTTTGGCATCTTCCACCCAGCGTCTGGTGTCGTCATTTATCTCTGAGATATCCCTGATGCCGTGTGCGAAATACAAGTCTATATAATCGGTCTTCATCCTGTCAAATGACTGGTTCAGAAGGCGGGTCATCCCCTCAGTGCTTCTTGCACACGACTTGGTCACCAAAAAGACCTCTTTTCTTGTTTCAGGGTATTTTGTGAAAAACTTGCCCATGCCCTTTTCGCTGTTTCCTCCGCTGTAGCAGTCTGCCGTGTCCCAGTAGTTGACTCCCCATTTGAGTGCCTGCCGAAGCATAAGCTGATTTGAAACCACATCAAACATGCATCCAAGGCCAAGAATAGATACATCAACTCCTGTTTTTCCAAATCTACGGGTGGGCATTTTCTCAAGAGCCTTGCCTGTCTGGGCTGATTCTCCGGTTGTGGCTGCCCCCCTGGATAAAACAGGATTGATCAGAGCACCAAAACCTGCTGCACCTGCTATGCCTGCTGTTTTTAGAAATGTTCTGCGTGATTGAGTGTTTTTTTCGTTCAGTAAAGGATTTATATTTTCTGTATTTGTATTTTCTGTCATGACTAATGTCTCCATTTTATAATAAGGATGCCTGAATTTCTAATCATTATCAATCCATAACTTTCTGGTCGCTACCAAAAAGAGTCCGGCAAATAAAAAAATCATACCAAAAACAATTAACAACTTTGATTTACCAGTTTTTCCAGGTTCCAACAAGCACACTTCCGGATTTCCGGGTTTGTAATAAACATGAACGGATTTACCTGCCGGATAGATCGAAACAATTTCTTCCTCCGTCGACAGATGACTAGAGCCTGCTTTTCCAAAAAAAATACGATTACCTTCGAATGGAACACCTTCAACGATATACTCATACGCCACTTTGGCTTCAAAGGAGGTGCCTCGTTCTAGGTCATGATGTCTTTCAACCCAAGATGATATCACTCTGCCTTGAGCAACAGGCCAGTCAACACTGAGTTTTGCCCATATGAATCCTCGAGTTTGAAGAAAAAGAACCGTTGCTCCGCCACAAACAAAGATAAGGATTAAAAATATAATTGGAGACGCGAATAATTTCTTTATTTCGTGTTTATTGAATTTTTCTGTTTTTGTCTTTTTGTTCAGATAATTTTGCTCTGATTCATCAAGATAAGGTTTTAGCCTTTCCACACATTTATGACACACATTCCAGTCCACTTTTGAATTCTCAACAATTTTTTTGATTTCTATGTACGCATCCGGGTTAAAACCACCAAATCCACATGGATTAAAGCCTCTTCTGATAATATTGGTTACGATGATGTAATTAAGATACTTGAAATTGCGTTTAAAGCCTATTTTAACACAAATATCACATATCATTTTGATTCATTCTCCCTTTTTTTACCACTAAAAACGCACTCTGATTTTCATAATTCAGGTTTGGCCACACAATGGCCATGAAGGTCAGAGTCTCAACCGGTCAGCGTCTTCAACCGGTCAGCATGTGGCTTCTGTGTCTGGATTCATTCTCGGCAGTTACCCTTATAGCCCGTTTTCCCTTGACCGGACACTCATGTTCACACACTCCGCAGCCTGTGCATCGGGCAGGGTCTATGAGCGGACGCTGCAATCTGACCTGGATGACTATTTTGTCACCTGTTTTAAATCCATCCTCTTTTTTGCCATTATTGACTGTGTTAAAGCCATTATCCTGTTCATTGTTTTCAGATGGCAGTGTATGATTGTCTGATAATGTAATAGTGTCGTGAGTATTGGCAATAATAAGTTTTCTTGTCGATCCTGCCATCTCTTCTGCAAAATAATCTCCAGTTCCGTACTGCCCTGGCATCAGGTCAGTCATATCAAGATATACCACCATCTCTTTTTCTGACTGGATATCTACACTTTTTACCATCGCTCGTTTTACTGCCGCAAATGTCTGTTCTATAATGATCGCCTTTGGGCTGACAGGGCAGTTTTCCTGGCATACAATGCAGGGTCTGTTCATTGCCCATGGAAGGCATCTGCCCTGATCCACAAAGGCTGTTCCTATCCTTACCGGGCCTTTTGATTCATGCTTGTTCAGTCCGATCCGCTGGTCAAGATCAAGAGGCAGGATAGCACCTGTCGGGCATAGATTCCCGCAGGCAACACAGTGAAGCTGGCATCCGCTTGATCCGATCCTGAAATTAAGTGCAGGAGTCCATAACCCCTCAAATCCTGCGGTTAATATATCGGCAGGCTGAATCACGTTGGTCGGGCAGATTCGGATACACTGGCCGCACTTTATGCATCTTTCAAGAAACATGCTTTCAGGAAGAGCACCCGGAGGACGTACAAGATATGGGTTCCAGTTGCTGCCTGTCGCTGCATTCAGGTGCATCATGGGTATTGCGGTTGCACCCGAGATCATGGACGCGACAAAACTTCTTCGAGAGATTTCAGGCATGGCTCTTTGTCCGGCTCTGGAGGTTGAGCGATTATCCTCTTTTCCAGATGGTCGGTTTTCTGCTGTGGATGGAGATGGCCGGGTCGCTCCTCTGGATGGCAGACATTCATCACCTCTGGACGGAGCTGCCTGGTAAGTGAGAAAATTACAATGATCCAGGCAGTTCATGCACATGACACACTCAGCCAGGCGGATAGACCCCATGGGATCACAAGCTCCTTCACAGTGAAAATTGCATTTCATGCAGTTTGTGCAAGGAGAGTTTTTTTTCCCTATCTGCCAGAAGCTGATACTTGAAATCATACCAAACAGTGCACCGAGAGGACAGATATAACGGCAGTAAAATCTCGGAATCCACAGGTTCAAAAGAAGTGTTAAGACTCCAAAAGTACCGATAATCCATGCACCTTCGTAATATCTTGGGTTTGCACTAAGATGGAGAAACAGATTGTCCGCAAACGGAAGAATTGTCAGATTGATAAATCTGTAAACAAATGGAATCGGATCGAGAAATCCGGTAAGAATAGGGGCTGTAGTATCAAGAAGTGAAGATGCGACAAGAGAGGCGATGAAAAAGATCAGAACTGCGTACTTGAAAGCCTGAGCCGGCCGGTATCGATTTGTATTGACAAGCTGTGATTTTGATTTTCCATATTTGCCTAAAAATCCGGCTATATGGTGCAAAGTTCCGAAAGGGCATATCCAGCCGCAGAAGACGCGTCCGGACATGAGCGTCAGAATAATTGTCGCAACTCCCCACAAAAGCCCTTTGTAGAAAGTCCCTGTGGAAAGCAAAGTGGCAAGCCCTGCCAGGGGATCAAGTTCCAGCAGCCAGTTAACAGGCCATCCGCGAAGCTGCCACCACTTGATGCCGACAGTGGAGGTTATGCAGAACCATATGAAAAGAGCAAGAAAGAATATCTGGCAGATTCGTCTGACGTTGACAATCCTTAAGAACAGGGTCGAAGCAGCGGTCGAGAGATTGCTGCCGCTCTCTTTTTGCAGGCTGCGGCCTCTTTGTGTGCCGTGCATGTTGCCATCTCCTTTACTTTGGCTTTTGCGGCTTTTCAGGTCTGTTTCACTTCTATTTTTGCTTGTCATATTGTCAAGATCGAAGGTTTTAAGGAAGTGTAATCAACAGTGCCAACTCCTGCTGCCTGAGCTTGAACAAGATGCGGCAGATCCTTGTAGGTTTTGCCAAGAAGGGTAGCACCAAAGCTGTCAACAGCCACCGGGTCTGTCCCTGCAATAAGGGTATGAGTGGGTTTGAGATCCGACAGTGAGCCACCGGTCGGGCCGTTTGTCATCATGGTGCTTGTTCCGTCTAATATCACAAACGTTGATTTTACCATTCTTGCAAGCTCGGTGATAATTGTATGAATATCCTGGTGAAAGATATTTCTTCTTCCTCCAAGAAGTCCGTAACCGTTTTTGAGAATCATTGATGCACCGCTTCTGTGGTGATCCTTTACCGGTGCCATGCTGATCAATCTGGTGACTTGGTCAAAAGGTGTTTTAAGAACAGGCCATCTTTTAATAAGACGGGCATTCTCAAGAGTGAGAAGCCTGAAGTTTTCATCTCTTGGCAAAATCAGATCCGCACAGTTCTGTATGGCTGCCTGCTCTATTCCTGTAAGAAGAAAACAGCTTGCAGGATCATTGATCGGATTGTCGGTTACCTTGACCTTTGCAGCACCGGCCTGATAACAGAGCCTGATCATTGAAGCCAGAAGTTCTGGATGGGTAGTTGCACAAAGTACAGGTGATGCGGCAAATGCGGCATTTACCTTTATCAGGACAACATCACCTTTTTTAATGAACAGATCTATCCCTCCAAGTGCCTTGACAGCCGCATCAAGGCTTTTGCTTCTGTCTTCTCCTCTGACAACTGCAAGTCTGTCTGACAGGTCAGGTATGGAAAAATCGGGCAGACTCCAGAGAGAGCCATGATCGGAAAATCCTGATTCAGAGCCTGATTTTGTCTCGCCTGAGATTATAGAGCTGTCATCTGGCCCTTTGGGGTCATGGAAAAGATATCCGGCAGATCCGGCAACAGCGACCCCTATTCCTGTGCGAATAGTTCTGGTGATAAACTGCCTGCGGCTGAAATTCTCATTTTTCATTTTCATTATTGACCCTGCTCAGGTTGCTGCTCCTTATTCGGGCTGCTGTCTGGTGTTTCCACCCGCTCTGGTATCGTGCCAGATGCGGTAATTTTGCTGAGTTGTGCAATAAGTTCAAAAGCCAGAGTTTGTGCCGACTCCAGATTTTCTGACTCTCTTACACCTGCAAGATATGGCCCGACAGAAAAGACAATCTCAATTGTCTCCATGATCTCAATACTATGAATATTTTCGATTTTTGCATTGATCAGACTCTCTTCAGCATCAAGAGGGATTTTTCTGGAATCAAGAGGGATGTTTCTGGAATCAAGAGGGTTGCCGCCGAACGTGACAAGAAATTTTGCATACTCCGCAGCAAGTGTTGCAGCTTCTTCAGACGAATCCCGTTTTGAGATAAAGGCTGTTATCGGGTTGCCGTTGACAATATAACCGGCAGTATATACCTGATCTAATTTTTCAAAGCCAAAAACATCCGAGGTGATAAGCGTGATACTGTTTTTGTCAGGCTTGTCTTCATAGGTCGGGAAGAGATCCGGCATATCCATCTTTTCAGGAGCAAGATCGGGGTTATCCTCTACAAAGGCTTTTACAAGATCAATCATCCATTCAACAGCCTCTTTTGAGGGGGCAGAAGCTATCATCTCCACATAAAAATGGCCATGAGTAAAGAAAAGTGCGTTCTCAGTCTGATAGCCATATTGAACTATGGAAACAGGAGCTGCATTTTCTCGACGCTGACGACTGAACACGGAAAAAGCATTGTCCGGAAGTTCCATATCATAGACAAAAATCTCGATCCACAGAGGTGAGGAAAGATCTGTGACAGAAGATGTGCTGGAATTGGCAGTGGTACTGGAGTTGGAAGTGGTACTGGAATCAGAAGAGATGGCTGCTTTAAGACGCTGGCAGGTAAGATTTTTAAATNCGGCAGGAAGATAGAGTTCTGCTTTTCCATTAATTTTTTCGGAAAGGGTATCTGCGTTAAAGGTCTCCAACGCTGACATGGGTTCAAATGGCACAACAAGGCGAATCATCGGTTCTATATTTTCAGGTTCCGTCTTTTTATTTTTTGAGATTGGCAAATTTTGAGTTGCGGAAGAATCAACTGAACCGGAAGGCAGGCCGGATGAATCAGCATCCGGCCTGGCAGTGACAGAAGTTTTTAAAAGAGCTGTCACTGCGGGGTTGTAATGAAACTGCTGCCTGAATATAACAGCGGCAATGGCCACAAGAAGCCCTATAATGGCTATGCCGATAATGGACGATTTTGGTTGTGAGTGAATCATTAAAGATCTCTACAGGATAGTGTCGGGTTGTTATGGATAGTTCTCCCGATGTTATTATTGGATGTTTTCCTGATATATAATGAAGTTAACAGGCTTTTTCAACAGAGATCTTGAATTGCCATGTTTATGGAGGTTGAGTCAGGGCAGGGGCACAATGATGTACTGCACCCCTGCATCTGGCACCAGGAATATCTGGATCTCAAAAAACTCAAATCAAGATCAATATGGTGATTTCACCAGTCGAACAGGAAGAAGATTGCTGATTGCCGCAGGCTTCGACTCTTCGTGATTCATGGCATAAGGATATCCTTCGCATTGATCGCCTACACACATCTCCCACCAGGATGATGTCCAGAACCATGACTTGTCAAGGGGAAAGGTGCCATCGGTGCAGTACAAAAGTGTGCTCAACTCGAAAGTGGTGGGGGTTCTCCATCCACCATCCATAGTAAGCTCAAATGCGTCATTTGCGTTTAACAGGGTTGAGGTACCTTCACAGCTTTTTGAACTGGAATCCCATGTCTGTCCGAATCTGCATCGTTGCCATTGAAGGCCGGTTGCACTGTCTTTCATTACAAAGCCGCTGGTACCCGCAACTTCATAATATCGGCATGCTATTGATATTGTCCAAAGCTTTGCGGAATATCCCCCTTTTAAATTAAATGTATGAACTACACCGGGTTTTGCCTCGCCATTGACGATGATCTGGACAGAGACATACAGTGTTTCGTCAAGGCTTCCTGTATTGGTTGCAAGAAGGTATAGATAATCTCCCATATTCACATCTGCCTCATGGCTATCTGCATTGGCTATATTGCGTTCCGCTCTTGGCAGATCTGATGTTCTTTCGTACTCCTTGTCAAACTTGTAGATATCAATGGTGCTGTAGTTTCCTCCTGTAAAAGAGATTTTAATACGGCCATTTTCCTGTGTTCCGGCATCGCTGACAGTTTGTGCTTCTGTATCAACAAGAGAGATGGAATCACTCTTTTCGGATATTGTGGATATGGCATGCTTTTTCAAAAATGAGTCACTTCCAAAAACTCCCCATGCGGCAAAATCCCTGTAATACTGTGGCAGGGTAGTATTCTTGTACCCGTTAAGTTTTTCCAATGGAGTGTATAAAGGGCTTCCATCCGAGACATGTTTGATCATATCCTTGAAGTCAAGGGATTTTTTTTCCACCAGAAACTGAATGAACGCCGAAGCCGCGTACTCATAGCTCTGATCCAGATTCCAACCGTTTTTATTTTCCATTTTTCCTGTTTTTGATACTGGATAGCTCAAAAAATCAGACCCTGTCTTTTCATTCAGGATATCCAGTTTTTTATTGGGCCAGGCAGCCCTGTTACCTGCGTATTCGGCCGAAGCCTCTATCCACCACAGGTTGGCCGGAGCCTTGAATCCTGCTATTCCATAATATTCTGCCTGCATCCTGTGAAAAAGCTCATGCCCTAATGTGGCGTAGCTTGTAAATTTGTCAAAGTCCTTTAGAACATCAGTTGGAAAGTGAATATTTTCCCATACTTTCTCATAATTGGGATCACCTCCGAGAGAGACCCACCATGAATCAATCTTTACTGTAATCGGGTTTTTGGAGGTGCCCCAGAGCCAGCCCGGTTTTGTTATCGGATCTTTGAAATTATAAACGCTGACATACTGTTTTAATGCTGTTTCCATAAGGTTGCCCATATCCTGTATGAATTTGGGATGGCCACTCTGATAGGATGTAACCGGATAGAGCGGTTTTGGGTATGTTATCTTTGACCATGAAGTGTCCTCAAGTGTAGCATCTGCCTGTATTGCTGACTTGCTGTAGAGAAGTCTGAAATTGCCATCTGGAGTCACATAAACATCATTGAGCAGTTTCTCCCCGGCCCATGTTACCGGTATGGTTGCCACGGTAACAGCTCCGATCACTACCCACTCCACAAGAGTCAGATGGTCAGTATAAAAACTTAATGTCTGGTTTGCTGTATCTACCTGATACGGCAGAGG
>JADFYT010000449.1 GCA_015232935.1 Desulfamplus sp. | reverse complement strand
AAATACGCTCATGTCACATATTTTTTTAATGGTGGAGATGAAAAAATCTTTCCCCTGGAAGAGAGAATACTTGTTCCATCTCCCCGTGATGTCAGAACTTATGACGAAAAACCTGAAATGAGTGCATATACTGTAGCAAAAACCGCTTGCGAAAAGATCCGTGAAGGCAGGTTCAGATTGATTGTACTCAATTTTGCCAACATGGATATGGTTGGGCATACAGGCAATCTTGATGCTGCTATAAAAGCGTGCTCAACTGTTGACAGTTGCGTAAAACAGGTTGTAGAAGCTGTGTGGGAAACAGGAGGTACGGCCATGGTCACGGCTGACCATGGCAATGCCGAACAGATGAAGGATGAAGAAGGCAATCCGCATACAGCCCATACACTTAATCCTGTAAAGTTTATCCTTGCCGGCCAAAGATACCAGAATGCGGTTCTTCATAATGGAATTCTTGGAGATATTGCACCAACAATACTTAAAGTAATGGGTCTTGAGCAGCCCAAAGATATGTCCGGCAAACCGCTTTTTTAGGCATCCAGAACCTGGATATCCAAAACCTGAACCAGCAAGAGGCTCTTTATGAATCTTACACTGACTGACTATATTACCGGCAAAATGGTTCCTGATGCGGGTGCAGAAGGAAGCCGTCAGCTTTTTGAAAAAATTCTTGTTGAAACTAAAGGCTATGCAAAGGAGGATGTCAGGATTGATGTACCTATAGCCGTTCTTTTCAAGGGAGAAGAGTATGTTTCAACGGTTGATCTTGTTGTCTTCTGCCATGAAAAACCTCTGATGGCTATAAGATGTATTGCAGGATCGCTTGGTTCCTATGAAAGAGAGGTTCTTGCCGCGGCAAGGCTTCTTTATGATGTTCAGATCCCTTTTTCTGTATCAACCAACGGAAAAGACGCTCTTGTCAGAAGTGTTGTTTCGGGAAAGCCATATGGCCAGGGACTTGATGCGGTTCCGGCAAAAGAGGATGGCATTAAATTTCTTGAGTCATTTGAATATATACCTTTTCCACCAGAAAGAAGGGAGCGAGAAATGATTATTTTCCGCTCCTATGATATTGAGAGAAATGATGGAGAGTGCGATGCATCTCCATTTTTAACAGGTCAGATTCTTTAAATTTCTATTAGCAAACCTGGAGCCTGTTTAAAGATTCAAAGGCTCTTAAAGTTCACGCTGGCAATGTTTGCATATATTCGCCCTTTTTTTGACAATCTCGGCACAATATGGACATTCCCTGGTGTAATGCCGCTCATGCAGTTTTTTCACTGATGCATCAACAGCATCCTGAAGAGGCTTGCTTGGAAATTTGTAGTTGACAAGATGCTCCACAGCATCCGCACTGCCGATATCTCCAACCATTTCAGCGGCCTTTAGCCTCACTCTCGGAGGCTGGTTGGGATTGAAAAGTATCTTCATTATCTCATCCCAATCTCCTGCCACATAAAAATCTGTAAGCAAAGAAAAACCCTCTTTCATTGCCTCTTTAAATGCCTCTCTAATGTTTAATTCATCATCACCAAGCACCTGCCCCTTGCCGCCTGACGGACTAAATACTGGCATATACTCAAAATTACTGCTGCCAGGATAGTTGATGCACCTGTAGGATGCATAGTTCTCCATGCTCTCTTTCAGGTTATTCCAGCCTTCATTGTATGAAGGGCACTCATCATTAAAGCAAACAAACATGTATGGGGTTCCCCAGCCCAGACCGTCGCTGAAATTTATCTCAGGCACCTCCCACAACGCCATTTCGGTATGACAATGAGGGCACTCTGGTTTTTTCATTGCCAATATTTTATGAAGAATTTCTTCTTTTGTCTCAAAAGCCATATGTATCTCCTTAAATAAAGCGATATTATCGCGGTTGTCCGGAAATCAACATTTATGATTTCCTTGCATATTATGATTGACTTGCAGAGGACAAGGATTGTTATTGCCCTGCCTGATTTTCCATATGGTCTAAAAACCATTGCTTACCAATTTAAGTATGAAAGGAGTATTGTCAATTTTACTCTTTTATAAATTTAGATAACATGGCTTGAAATATGCATTGAGGTATAGGTAACATCAAAAGCCCCCCCCGATTCAAAAAAATCATATTTATTGTAAAAATGCATTCAGGTTCCTGAAAACGCATTCTGATTCTATTGACTCGGGGTGGCCAAAATATGGTAATGCACGTTTACCGTGAAAATGACGGCATGTTTCATTTGCTGGTTTACACTTTCTTTAACCTCATTCCCATCTTTAGGGGA
>JADFYT010000448.1 GCA_015232935.1 Desulfamplus sp. | reverse complement strand
CGCTCTTCATCCGGGTTCGTTGGTGCTGTGCCTCGTCCTAACATTGCACGAAAATCCATGCGTGGTTTGGCTGGACTGCCCGAAGAAGCTGTCTTTTCAGACTGATTTAAGGAATTCTTGTCTGATGGTACTGTTCTTGTCATATCAGGAGTCGCAACAGGATAAAGCACCTTCCTGAGATTTATGCCAAGTTCCGGTTCAAGAAAATTACAGCATCTGTCAATTTCAGCCCTGAAAACAGGTTCGTTTTCATAAAGTCCGCGTCCCATATTGAGATAATGGTCACCTACTCCGGGAAACATCATTATCAGGCTTCGCTTTCTGTCAACTTTGGCAGTGATGATATTTTTGGAATCCTGTGCCGCAAGAGCCGCATCTATCTCTTTTTTGTCTTCAATCCCGTTTTTATCCTTGACCTCATTTTTATCCTCAAATACTAACATCTGACGAGTGATGGCAGGAGCTTGTACAGTATCACTGCCGGTAGTGTTGTCGTATCTGGAGATCAGCATCAGTTTCCATTTGCCAAGAGCTATAGTGATCCTGTTTTTATCAGGTTCAATATTGTTTTTATCAGAGTCACTATTTTGTGATGTTTTGTCCCGGATTGATTTTTCCGGTTCTTTTTTTTCCTGTTCCGGTTCGTCCGGTAATTGTCTGGCAGTTACATCAGAGATTGTTTCTGGTTTGCCGGTTATTTTATCAGATAAAATTTCGATTGAACCAGGCTTGTTAGTTGAGTCGTTTTTGCCTGCTTCCGGTACAGATGGAGCATCTCCTGATGCATGGTGATGTACAGTGTCCACTATGGATTGTGGTCTGTTTGACATTGTCCTTTTAAGAAATGCAAGCTGCTGGTCAACAATACCGTAAATCATGCTTGCGGCATTTTCCATCTGATGGTTCATAAGACGGGCAATATCAACAGGAGCTGCAACAGCATAACCAGTGGGCGGCGTTACAGGCTTATCAGCAGAATCAGCGGGTGGCGTTACAGGCTTGTCAGCAGAATCAGTGGGTGGCGTTACAGGCTTGTCAGCAGAATCAGTGGGTGGCGTTACAGGCTTGTCAGTTGAAGCAAGAGCTTTCAAAGCGATATCAGGAACCGATTTGGTCATGTCATCGTCGATATTTGCTGATATGTCAGGCTGTGCAATCTCTTTTGTTTTGGCCGGCAAATCCTTGGATTCAGATGGGTCAAGCCAGAAACGTCTCCTTTGAAAAGGATAGGATGGAAGGCGTACCCGTTTTCGGCTGTATCCGGCATCAAAGCCTTTCCAGTCAACAGCAAGTCCCTTTACATAGAGGTCTGCCAGAAGATCAATAGTCCATTGCCACGGATTTTGTGTTTTTTCCGGCAGTAATGGCTTCCAGTCAGGAAATCCGGAAAGAGTCCCCGAAGTTCCCACAGCAAGCAGAACCTTGTAATTCCCGTCAGAGGCTATTTGAGCTGGAGTTGATCCAGTCCTGATTACCGGCGAACGCCTCTTTATATCCTTTCCGGCAAGAACCTGAAACGCCTCTTCAATATCAAAAACCCCGGCACAGCAGGAGGCGACAAGTTCACCCGTACAAACTCCGCATACAGCAGCCGGTTTAAGGCCAAAACCTAGCCACAGCTCTGCTATAGCATACTGGCAGGCAAATCTGGATACTTTATCATCCGGCTCAAAAAGCAGCTCACGGTTCAAATATTTTTTGGCAAGAGTCTGAAACCTGTTCAGAACGTAAGCTATTTTTGGCTGGTTTTCACCAAGAGAACGTACCAGTTCAACAGGCACATCATCTGTGAAAAAACAGGCGATACGGCCAATCCCTACTTTTGGTACAAGGCCATGTACGCTATTTGGTAAACGGCTGATCCCGGAAGAGTTCCTGGCATCAGGGTCATCTGCATTTAAAAAAATATCCAGACTTTTTTCAAGTTCACTTGTTGAAGATGATTGTATTGCAAGCCTGTGTTCAAAGTGATTTCTGCCTGTGTTTGCACTGAAACAGATATCAGGCAGGTCATGAGGCTGTTTTTCATTCAAGGAGAGCATTTCCTGAAAGGATCGTGCAAGCTCTTTTAATGCTGTATCACTACGGGCAGAGAGTGCCAGCAGATGAACGGGGCGTTCCTGAGTTGTTCCGGAAGAAGGAGCATTAGTTGTTCTGGAAGCAGGAGCATTAATCACAGAGTTCTCTTCAATCCTGGATATATCTTTTATTTGAGGGGGATTTATTCTGGATGTCTCTTTTATTTTAGGGGCGCTTATCCCTGAGGCCTC
>JADFYT010000447.1 GCA_015232935.1 Desulfamplus sp. | reverse complement strand
GTGCAGGTAAGTATTCTTGGCAGTCGTACATCCATAACAATGGTTGGCCAGGTTTCGTTCATATGATCCAATCCAACAGATATACCTGGAAACTGTGATACAATAATTTTCAGGATATCAAAAAAACCGATCTCGATATAGCCCATTGATGCGGAGAGCAGAATCAGCACCGCAAGCAGGAGAAACAACAACACAACCAGACTTGCTCTCTTTATTGCTGATATAAGGCTGA
The DNA here is from genome assembly GCA_015232935.1 of Desulfamplus sp. Taxonomy (GTDB): domain Bacteria; phylum Desulfobacterota; class Desulfobacteria; order Desulfobacterales; family Desulfobacteraceae; genus Desulfamplus. The sequence goes on along the minus strand of JADFYT010000447.1, from coordinate 2,042 downwards.
ATACGCCTGTCAATTTATCTCTCCCATTAATGCCATGATTATTAACAAACATCTTGATTCAGGTTTGACAAAACGCTCTCTCATAACTTCCACTGACATTTTGACTAAACGGGCATGATTGACATGTATCAATCATGCCCCAAATATAAAAATGATAGTCATTTTCACGGTAAATTATTTACTCTATACGGAGGCATCTTTATTATTCTCAATACAATAACATCAGGTTTTTATCTTGTAAAGTATCAATCCGTGAGCTATTGCAAATCTGTTTGTATTCAATGTAAGATTATGATTAAATACATTACTGTGAAAACAGATCATGGTTTTCATACCTGGAGGGTGGCCTGATCCTGTCGGTCACGAAAGTTTAAACATTGGTAATGTCTGTTTTGAGTTGATAGTTGTTGCAAGTACACACCAGATCATAAAAAAAAGAAACAAGGAGAATTTATGAGTAAGACCATTGAAAATCTGAAAGCTGCATTTGCTGGAGAATCCCAGGCAAGAAACAAATACACTTTTTTTGCAGAAGTTGCCCGGCAGGAGGGATACCACTACATCGCAAAGGTTTTTGAAGAGAATGCTGACAATGAAAAACGCCATGCCAATGACCACTTTAAACTTTTAGGTGGAATCGGTGATACTATAGCAAACCTCAAGGAGGCCATTGGCGGTGAAAATTACGAGACTGTAACCATGTACCCTGATTTTGCCAAAGAAGCCGAAGAAGAGGGCAACAAGGAGGCCGCCAATCTTTTCAAACAGATCGCCAAGATCGAAGCTCATCATAGGGACAGATATCAAAGATGCCTTGATATGGTTGCAGCAGGAACCGTGTTCAAACGTGAGCAGCCGATCAAATGGAAGTGCAGTCAGTGCGGATACACCCATGAGGGAAAAGAGCCTCCCCAGAAATGTCCGGCATGCAAATATCCAAAAGAGTATTACGAACCAGCTGATATGGATATCTGATTGAACCTGGATCCCTGTTTCTGATTTTCTTGTTGTTCAGGAATTTTAATCCTGTAATAGCAATTGCAGCAAAACTGTATATGTGCTTGCTCAGGAGCTTCAATCCGGCAAAAATTGCGGCAAAACCGCCTATGTTCACAGGAGAATCAGAAACAGATCTTATGCAGAACTAACTGTTCACCCATTAAAATCAATGGTCAAAAGCCAATTCTGCAAGGAAGTCTGTATAAAATCCGGTCATCGTGGCCAGTTTTTACTAAAATCATGGATGATTCCGAGAGGAGGGGAAAGAGTATGGAGATAAAAGGATTAAACCAGTCACTCATCAGGCGCTATTCAGATATATCCACCTATAACAAGGGAGAGAAATATCTGAAAAAAGGAAATATCCTCTCCATGGAGCAGCATGGCGGAACCCTTTGTGCCACCATCAAAACTGAAAACAGAACCTCCTGTGAAACAACGGTTCTGTTTGACAGCGGCGGAATTATTGATGTGACGTGCACCTGTGAAGGGGCAAACTGGTGCGAGCATGTTGTTGCAACTCTTCTTGGAGCGATACAACAGCCATATATCATAAAACACCACCTTGACCTTAAAGAGCTTGTCAGGAAAAAAAGTCTGGAAGAACTCAAAAGTCTGATTCTGAAAATTGCTGATAACAATGCTGATATGGAACATCTGTTTGTAAAATATTTAAGCGAGACAGATCATGTTGTTTATGGCGATGATATTGAAGCTGGCAGAGACAGCAATATGCCGCTGGTTGATCCTGTGCCTTTTGCAAAAAAAATTGGATCTATCATAAAAAAATATGAAAACAGATCCAACTCTGATGATGCAATCGCTGAAATCTCTGACCTGGTGGATGAGGCACTCGAATTTGTCTCTAATGGTGACGGTTCAAATGCTCTTGTCGTAATGGAGGCAATAATAAATGGATATGTCAAGCAGTGGATGAATCTTGACGGATCCATGAGTGATACAGCTCTTTTTTTTGAAGATCTGGACATGGCTCTTTCCAAATCAATCCTGATGACCGACAATACAAGGGATGAGACTCGTAA
>JADFYT010000446.1 GCA_015232935.1 Desulfamplus sp. | reverse complement strand
GCTGTCCTTGCAGGATATTCATAATCCACTGTAATGAATTTTTCTTTTGATCCCGCTTTTTTTGCAGTGGTCCCGAGAGCTGAAACAAGAGTCGTTGCCCTTATCATGTCCCGATACTCTTCAATGCGGTTAAAATCTACAATGTGCTGAACAAATTGACCGGTCTCCGGAAGATTTTCAATAGCTCTTCTTGCAAGAATCACAACCTGATCATAAGGATTATTCTTTTTTATCAGGTTAGTCAGTGTGCTGCCTGTCATTCCGGTGGCACCAATGATCATAAGTGTCTTTTCCATATATACTCCGATGTTTCATCAAAAAAAGTTGTTCAATATGTTGTGTTCTGATATTGTCATTTAGTTCACAATACCTTCAATACAACAGCACACACTTCAGGATTCAATCTCCGGGTCAGGCAATACCTGATACAAGGCTGGAAAATCCAACCGTAAATTGACAATCCAATAGCACATGCCGGAGTTTGAAGGAATCCCCAAATTATTTTTTAATCTTAAAGGAGAGAATCACCATGAAAAAAATGACCAGTCTGGCCATCAAACTCACAGTTGCACTGCTGATCACATTCTGCCTTGCCGGAAACGGTTTTGCAAAAAACATTACCGTGGCAACAGACACCAACTTCCCGCCATTTGAATTCAAGGATCCCAAGACCGGCAAGCACACAGGCTTTGATGTGGAGCTTTGGGATGCAATTGCAAAAGAGATCGGAATTACCTATGATCTTCAGCCAATGGATTTCAACGGAATTATTCCAGGATTGCAGTCGGGTCAGCTTGATGCGGGTATTGCAGGTATAACCATCAAGCCGGAACGGGCACAAGTTGTAGATTTTTCAGATCCTTATTATAATGCAGGCCTTTTGATCCTTGTAAAGGCCGAGACAAAGGACATTACCAAGGTAGAAGACCTTGCAGGAAAAATTGTGGCTACAAAACTTGGCACCACAAGCGAGGATTTTCTCAAAAAAAACGCAAAAGCCAAAGAGGTAAAACTTTATCCCAATAACGATGCCATGTTCATGGAGCTGATGATGGGCGGAGCAGATGCGGTTATGTTTGATTCTCCGGTTATTGCCAACTATGTGCGTGAAGTGGGAAAAGAGAAAGTGATGGTTGTAGGCCCTCTTTACATGGGGCAATCCTATGGAATAGGCTTTCCAAAGGGGAGCGAGCTTACAGGAAAGGTAAATGCTGCACTCAAAACACTTAAAGACAAGGGTGTATATCGGGATCTTTATATGAAATGGTTTAATACCGAGCCAAAATAGCAGTAGAATAGACATGTATCTGCCCTGCTCCCTTGTCAATATTTTCTTAATCTCAGGATTGTCAGGACAAGAAGATGAGCAGGATAATACATGTAAACAGCAAATGCAGGGACTCAAAGGCATGACTCCCTGCATTCTCAATTTGAACACCTGTCGGTTTTAGTAAATTTTAATTAAAAAAAGGAGCAATGGAGGATTTAAATGAAACAGGCACAACAGGATATACCAAAAACAGGTCTTCTTAAAATATGGATAATCTGGGGGGCAATGTTATTTTCGCTTCTGGTTTATGTTGTAATCTGTTATCTGATCGAACCAACATGGGGGACACTGGTAACTCCTGATTTTCCCGTTGATACTCTCAGAAACGGGTTATATGCGACATCCCTTATCATATTGTTCTTGAGTGATTATATCCGAAAATACATTATGAAATCAGAGTCATCAACACAACTTACAAGATTTAACCAGATCGCATCCCGGACAAGCATGCCCCCTGCCCTTCTTAAATATCAGACTGCTGTGATCATTTCCCTTGCCCTTTCAGAAAGCATAGCGATCTTTGGTGTTGTTTTCTTTTTTCTTGCCAAGGATCTGGGCACTCTATATATTTTTGTTTTCACTTCAGCAGCGGCAATGCTTTACCACAGGCCAAAAATGAGTGAACTCATGACAAATCACTCATAATGCGACCACATCCTGAGCACATGCACAACTCTGTTCTGTCTATCCACATCATAAACAAGTCGATGCTGAATATTGATGCGACGGGAATAGAACCCTTTTAGGTTTCCCACAAGCTTTTCGTAGATAGGCGGAGTCTGGAAAGGATTGGAGGAAAGCAACTCAAGCAATTTTATGGCCTGTGATTTCAGACCGGCTTGTTTGAGTTTTTGTGCATCTGTGATTGCTTTTTTTGAATCGCCCTGGCCGATTCCTGCGGTTTCAGCAATAATAAGATCAAAGCCCGCAGCTTTAAGCACCTGAATTGC
>JADFYT010000445.1 GCA_015232935.1 Desulfamplus sp. | reverse complement strand
GAAGATGATGAATCAAAGCTTCCTGAAACAGAGGATCGAAAGAGCAGTGAAGAATTTTGCAAAGAGGCACTTTGTAAATCAGAACAGTCAGTTTGCCGGAGAGATTCATCACCATTGCCTGAAGGCAGGGAGTCCAAGGGTTGCCGGAGAGGTTCATCACCATTGCTTAAAGGCATGGATATCCCGGAAGAATTCATGTCTGCATCTGAAGAGAGTATTGATTGCAATGCCTGGTCTTCAACATGGTTGAGTTCATGGTTCAGAACCTGGAATATAGAGTATCTTCTGCCCTCTGTTAATATTCCAGGGCTTGTCATTCAAGGAAAAGAGGATCAATACGGCACCGCTGCCCAGGTTAACTCGATCAAATCAAAATCTTCCGGTAAAACGCGAACTCTTATGCTGGATGGTTGTGGCCACTCACCTCACCAGGATTCTCCTGAACTTCTGGTGAGAGTGATGTCTGAGTTTATCTTCTTGCACTTGTGAAGGAACCTGATTGCATTTGAAAAGCCAGATTTTTTTAGGTTCGGTACTGGCTGCGGCCGGAGAGAACATTGATAAGAAGAAAAATATGGCATATTGCATTATTGCAAAGCACCTTAGAAATAATACCAGATAGTCTCATAATCATATATATCCTCACCGGCAGAGTCCAAGCGGATCAGATAGTCAAGGATTGGTACATCCTGCCCTATATGCGTGGAGATATTTCTGGTAATATTTTTTTCCCAGGGGTGAAATTCATATACTCTGGTGCCATCAGGAAGAATAGAGATCAAGTCTCGATGCTGGCGGGCACGAAGGTAGTTTTTTCCCATCCCTGGTACGTTATAAACAGCCTCATCTGTACGTGAAATACCTGGCAAAAGCCTTGTTTCCTCTTTTTGTTCCTGAAGCAGACGGGCTATAGGCACACGATACTCAACAGTCTCCTCTTTTCCCTTTGTGTTAAAAGAATAATAGGGCTCAATGCCGATACGACTCAGATTTTTTCTCAAACAGGATGCTTCAAAACGTCGTGATACAAAAAATGTATAAACAAGCTGATTAAAAACAGAGACAGATCTCGTTCTGAGCCTTTCAACCGCCTTGGCTGTATCAGGAGTCAGCTCATATGGATGTTGAATGTGAGTTACCACAGCAATTTGTCGTTTGCCGGATTCTCTGTATTTTTCCAGGATATTGGCAAAATTGTCTGTAATTCTCATCGGTGCTGTGACAAGTGTCCTGGTTCCAATCCTGATCCTCTCAACAGAGGGAATCTTTGCAACACCTGCGAGAATCCGCTCAAAATTCTCGTCATTCATTCCCAGCGGATCACCTCCTGTAATCAAGACCTCATGTATGGAAGGGTGATTGCCAATCCATTCAATAGCATCATCTATCTGTTTTTTAGAAGCCATTGCTCCTGGTGTCATGGCGTCTTCTATCTCCCAGTTTCTCTGGCAATAGACGCATATTTGAGGACATGTGTTAAAAGGTTTGAAAATACAGATAGATGGATAACGTCGTGTAATCAAGTCTATTGGAGATGTGTCTGATTCTCGCATGAAATCCAGACATGAAAGATCTTTCTTGTCATATTCAGATATCTGTTCCGTATAACTAAGAGGTGGCAGCACCTGTGCCCTGATAGCTCTGTCTCTTCCAGAATCAGGGTCTTCATCCATAAGAGAGAGATAATATGGAGTGATCCCGAATGGTATCCTGGTTTTTCGTGCCATCTCAAGGGATCTTGCCTCATCTGGAGTAAGATTTACAAGTTGTTTGATTTTATCCGCGTTACGCATAACATTGTTATATTGCCATTTCCAGTTATACCAGTCACTTAAAGAGGCGTTCAATGTTTTAAGAATATGGTCACGACGCTTTTGTCTCCTGTCAACAGAGGTAGTATCAAATCCGTCAGAGTAACTGCTCATATACCTGGAGACATCTTCTGAGAGAGTGTCAAGTTGGTGACTTCGTTCTATTGCTGCATCTCTTCCTTCCAACTGGCTTGGTATAAGGTGATAATCTGCAAATCTTGGACGTGGTGATCTGCCATGCAATCCCAAAAAAAGATATAGTATTTCCGCATAAAAGGCAGGCGAAAGATCAGGTCTTGGCTGGTTGCTGGCTATATCCAGTATTGCCTGAGCTACAGAAAATTGAGCTTTTTCTTCAGAACGGCAGGTGAGTATCTGATTGATCACCTGAGCACAGTCTCTAACGCGGATGATGCTCCCTTCATTGAGTGAATTAAAGTCGTCAACAGTTTCATACTGCATTCTATGGACGTATTCCG
>JADFYT010000444.1 GCA_015232935.1 Desulfamplus sp. | reverse complement strand
AGCATCAGCCCAGACAATCGCTTCCGCAATAGATGAAATTGCCCAGGCCGCTGTTCAGCAGGCAAGCGCGGCAAAAGCAAATGCTGAACTTTTGATCGAGTCTGAAAAATCAGCCCGTAATATTTCAGAAAAGTCAGTAACAAATACATTGATTGCAAAAGAGCTTCAAAATATCCTGAAAAGTGTGGATAAAGATAGTGCCACAATGATTGACAATATCTCCAACCAGGCAAAACTTAATATGGAGTCATTTGCAAACATAAAAAATCTGGATGAAGAGGTTGTGAATCTGGAAAATATTATTTTTCGCCTTAATGGACTCAATGATCTGACTCTGCTTTTGTCTGTAGTAGGCAGGGTTGAGTCTGTCCGGGCAGGTGAAGCAGGGACAGGATTTGCCGATGTTTCCAATGATATAAGAATCCTGGTTGATTTGACATCTGAAAAAATCCCCGAGATCGGCAAGGGGATAAGAGCCATAAAAGATATCATTTCAACCATGGCATCTTCTGTGGAGTTGTCTGGAAACAAAATCAGGCAGGAGATTGAAAGCTCAAAAGAGACCCTTTCCCGTCTGGCAAAAGTAGAAACCGATATGGCTGACATTCTTGAAGATATTACAGAAATCCAGAATTCAGGCAGGGAGTCGCTTGAAGCGACAGAAACATTGAAATCCATTATCGAGAGCATTTCGGAAAACGCCGAACATGCCGCAACCGCCTGTCAACAGGCTGCTGCGGCGGCTGAACAGCAGACCAGATCAACAAGAAACCTTGCCCAGACCGCAGACGAGATTGCGGCTCAGGCAGATGACATTTAGCCCCGCAAAGGGCATTTTGGGTCTCATCCCGAACAGTCAAAAAAGAGACGCATTCTCCGGTAGTTAGATTTGCCTTATATCAGGTTTGCCTTACAAAAAATGGAGTGCAGGGAGAGAGAAATGAGATATTCATTAAAAAAATCCGGCGCTTTGGCCGGAAAATATACACATATCATAATTTCCGGTGAAGAGTATGGAATTCCAACATCTCAGGTCAAATCCGTGGTTGAAAAACCCTCTGTTCGCAAGGTTCCCAAAGCACCTGATTTTATTGAAGGGGTTGCCAATATAAATGGAAGGATCATTCCCTTGCTAAATCCCGTAAAACGGCTGGGAATCTTGTCACAGGGTGAAATCAACACAACTCAAAACCCGGCAAACGCGTTATCCGCTCCTGCCAAAGGACAAATGGTTCTGGTTCAGCTTGGCAGCGTACTGTATGGTATGATAGTAGATGGAGTTACAGACATAAGCAATATCTCCGCCGAGATTATCGAACCAATAAACCCCTTGATGGTCAAAAACGATTCTCCTTTTATTGCCGGCATGGCCAAACTGCCCTCCGGGATTGTCTATCTTATGGATCTGGAGGTTTTTATAATGTCCGGTATCCCCGTAGAACAACAGGATCACACAGTATATGAGAGCTTTTCAAAGTATCTTAATGATTTTCTCAAACCCAAAAGACGTCAGATATCCAGCAAGCATCTTGCCTTTATGCTTGGTGAGGAGACCTATGCCATTGCCGCAAATATATTGAAGGGGGTAAGCAGGCCGGTTGACATGACTCGTGTCTCATCAGGTATTGACTACATTCAGGGTGTCATGAACCGGTCAGACAGAATGCTTCCTGTTATTGATATTGCCAAAAAACTTGAAATCCCTTCAATGGACTACTCAAAAGAGAGTCGCGTCATCTGGATTGATTGTAAAGGTTTCGAGTTTGGTATGCTTGTTCACCAGATTGTTGATTTTACCCATATCACGCAAAGCGAAATAAAATCATCTCTTCGCATGATAGCAAAAGAGAGTGACACCCATATCAAGGGAGTTGCAATGCTGAATCAGGGTAAAAGATTAATCACGATCCTTGATGTGGACAATCTGCTGATAGAGAGCGAATTGGCTGAGCTTAAAAAATTAGATGAGGTTCAGATGGAGCCCTCCCAAATGAAATCAGACAAAAAAACAGGGCAGAAGACAACAGACCTGTTGATATTCACGGTATCAGATTTTGAGCTTGCCGTACCAACCAGTGAAGTCTCAGAGGTTGTCTTTTTGCAGGAACTGAAAAAAATCCCCAGGGTACCTCCATTTATCAAGGGAGTCATGCCTGTGAAAGGGGAGTTGATTCCAATAATGGATATTCACAGGCGATTTGAATTGCCGCGGGCGGCGGCAACAACAAAAAAAAGAGTCATTATCATCAAAAAAGAGAGTATTAATTATGGTATTCTTGTGGATAATGTTTACGGTATTAT
>JADFYT010000443.1 GCA_015232935.1 Desulfamplus sp. | reverse complement strand
AAAGGGTTTGTAACCTACTACCTTGTAGATGGTGATGTTAAATGGCTTGAGTCTCTTGGCCAGTATCGTGCCATGTTTCAACAAAGTTATAACCACGCAACCTCTTTGGAACTCCATGACAGTGAACGCAAGGCTCTTGAGGCCATTATGGCTGAATATACAAAGTACATTGATGCAAAAGACAAGGCCATAAAGGATTACAGGCACAAAAAGTTAATAGAGGCAAAGTTGCCTCATGATCATGAAATCAGTATATCCTCCATGCATGCCGCCCAGAGAGCGGTTTTTTTCAACCTTATGGATATGTGCAAAAAATTCAACCAGGATGTATGGCGTTATATAAAGGAGACCGAGCGCAATCATTATGATAATTCTGAAAGGCTCCGCATAATGGTATTCAGTGCCATATTCTTTTTTATCCTGATCGGGTCACTCTTCTTTTTTATTATCTATATGAAAGTGCTTGAACCAATTCGAGGGCTTGCAATTGAAACCGGCGGCTCACCTGTCGAGAGTTCAAGAAATGAGGTTGTATCCTTGAGTCATTCTCTCAAGGAGATGATAAAGGATTACGGCAATACTCACGATGAACTCAAACGGAGCAGAAAACATCTTGTGCAGGCGGAAAGGATGGCAATGGTCGGCGAGCTTGCCACAGGGGTCGCGCACACTATCAGAAATCCATTTACATCTATTAAAATGAGGCTCTTCTCCCTGAATCGTTCGCTGGATCTCTCTGAAGTTCAAAACGAGGATCTTGAGGTTATTGAAGAGGAGATAAGCCGAATAGACAAGATAGTCCAGAATTTTCTCGAGTTTGCAAGGACACCAAAACTCAGCCTCAAGATCTCCACGTTTGAACCCGTTGTAAAATCGGTGATAACCCTTGTCGAATACAGGCTCAAACAGCACAATGTTGATATATCGCATACTGCTGAACAAGACCTTCCTCCGGTTGAGATGGATCCTGACAGGATAAGAGAGGCTCTTCTGAATCTTATTACCAATGCCTGTGAGGCTATGGCGAATGTAGATGACCTGATTTTTTCAAATGGTGACGGGGCACCAGGGAAGGATCATGAGTATATGCTAAATATCACTAATACATCAAATACGACCAGAAGGGTTAAAAAGAGCAGCCGGACAATATTGATTTCGGAAAGGATGGATAATGACCCTGAACTGGGAGATGTGCTCTGTCTGAGTGTCAGAGACAATGGGCCTGGCATTCCTGGGGATCTTGTGGAGAGGATCACAAAGCCATTTTTTACTACCAAGGAGGATGGTTCCGGCCTTGGATTGAGCATTGTTGACAGAATCGCAAGAGAGCACGGAGGAACTCTTTGTGTGCTCTGCGAGGGGGAAGGTCTGGGAGCGGAGTTTATTCTTAAATTGCCTGTAAAAAGAGGGTGGAATGAAGAAAGTTCTGATCATTGATGATGATAAGCAGCTGAGTTTAAGCTTCAGGAAAATTTTGGGTCAGGATGGCTATGATACATATGCGGCCTATACTGGCACCGAAGGAATTGCCATGGTCGATATGGTTCAGCCCGATCTTGTGGTGCTTGATATCCGGCTTCCTGACATGAGTGGCATGGATGTGTTTGAGGCGGTTCATGCCAGGCATTCAAAACTTCCGGTTATAATTATCACTGCCCACGGTACGACTGAAACTGCGATTCAGGCCATGAAAAACGGTGCGTTCGACTACATATACAAGCCTTTTGATGTACCTGAGATGCTTGTTTTGATTGAAAAAGGGATTGAGGCAGGCCGCCGCATGTCATCTCCTGTGGATGTAAATCCTGAAGCGGAACTTTTTTCACAAAGAGAGGCTATTGTAGGTAACAGCTCCCAGATGCTGAGCGTATATAAAGAGATAGGAAGAGTCTCGTCAACCGATGCCACCGTACTTATAAGAGGGGAATCCGGAACAGGCAAGGAACTTGCGGCAAGGGCTGTATATAACTACTCCTCACGCTCTGAAAAGCCTTTTATGGTTATAAATTGCGTTGCAATTCCTGAAACCCTGCTTGAAAGCGAGCTGTTTGGATATGAGAAAGGGGCATTTACCGGAGCATCCCACCGTCGTGTCGGCAAGATTGAACAGGCACGGGGAGGAACTGTGTTTCTTGATGAGATAGGCGACATGCCAATGAGCATCCAGGCCAAGTTTTTAAGGCTTCTTCAGGAGAACAGCATTGAACGGCTTGGAGGCAGTGATCCGGTTCAGGTGGATGTGCGAATCATTGCCGCGACAAACCGGGATCTTGAAAGGGCGGTTGCTGACGGTACATTCAGA
>JADFYT010000442.1 GCA_015232935.1 Desulfamplus sp. | reverse complement strand
TCTAATCATGAAAACAAAAACAGGCTTTAACCGCGAGCTATGGAATAGATTTTACCGAAAGGATCACAACAGATTATGAGCATTCAAATAAAACGCCTCATGGAGAGCATTTCCAAAAGAACGGTCACCTTTCTCAAGGAAGAGATGAATATTGAGGTCAATACACAGGATATAAAACTCGTCAAAGAGAGCCGTCTTGAGCTTAATCATCTAACATCTGTAATAACAGTTGGCACAGCCCCACATATTTTTGTAATTTTCAGCTACGAAAAAGAGCTTATTGATAAAATATTTGAAGCATACACCCAGGAGATAGATGTACTTCCGGAAGAGAAAACAGAGTATATTGAAGAGACAGCAGGTGATATGCTCAATATTGTGGTTGGCAATGTAATATCAGAGTTTGACACCAATGGAAAAGCCATTAATCTTTCAACCCCTATTGTAATTACCGATGCCCAAAGTATCGCAAAGAGCAGAACGGTCAAGTTTTTTATCAATAATCTGGGTACCTCTTACGGCAATATGAGCATCTTCTGTGTGGGGCCAAACGAACTCTTTGAAATGTAATATGCAACGTTAAATTTATGAGGTAAAAATGGAGCAGCAGTCAGACTCGGTAAACATAACATCCTTAAATTTCATGGTGGTGGATGATTCTGCTATCACGACAAGAAAAATGGCCAAAATGATTGAAGATCTTGGACACAAGGTAGTGGGAATTGCAAGAACTGGAAGAGAGGCGGTTGAGAAATATGAGGAATTCAATCCAGATATGGTAACCATGGATATCACCATGCCTGATATGAACGGTATTGAAGCCACAAAACAGATCTGCAAAAAATACAAGGATGCCCTGATTATAATGGTTACGTCTCACGGTCAGGAGCAGATGGTAGTTGATGCCATCAAGGCCGGAGCCCTTGGGTATGTGATAAAACCATTCAAGGAGGAGACTCTCAAATCGTCGATTGAAAGGCTTCTCAACAAGTTCTGGAAGTAAGAAAACTCCTGCGGGATTCACTTTTCATCATCAGGATGTGGCAGGCGGATGAAGTGTTTTAAGCCAGGATGGCAGCAGATCATACACCTCCAGAGGTGTTTTGATACTCCGGAAACCGTCTGCTTTAAGATCATCTGCCATATTGACATCCGCAAGATCCAAAGGAGATGTGCTTGAGGAGAGAGTGTTGCCCTGTGCGTCAGTAAATGGCAACACCAATGGCCCCACGCTCTCAAGAACATAGGCCAACTGACCGTTTTTAAGATATATAACGCTGCCGGTGGGGTAAATGCCAATGCTTTTTACAAAGGCGTGAAGGATAAACTGAAGCATTTTGTCTTTTTTGGCATATTTACGAAAGATGTCAGTAACCGTATTGATAGGATTGAATGCCTCCCTGTAGGCTCGTCTTGATGTCATGGCATCATACATATCAGCAAGTTTGCATATCTTGACACTCAATGGAATCTGGTCAGGGTGTATATTTTCAGGATACCCTCTCTTTTCTCCGTCAAACAGACCGGCATGATGGAGGCTGACTATATTTCTGATAACACTGTTCTTGAGCCTGTTTTTTTCAAGTATTTTCACTCCAAGACCATAGGAGTGTTTTTTTATCATCTCAAACTCCATGACTGTAAGTTTGTTTTTTTTATTGAGCACCCCCTCCGGAATAAGTACCTTGCCGATATCATGGAGAAAAAAGCCTGTAGAGATATCCACAATCTCATCCTTGAGATAACAGACATAGGATCCTGATGTCATACTGCCGGACGCTATCAACATATCGTCTCCGGCAGGCAATGATGTATCAATATGCCTGTTAACCATGCTGCTGAAACTGCTGTTGAACCTGTTAAGTATGGCTGTGCCAATGGCACACACATTTACCGCATGGCTGTACAGAAAGTTATCATAATGCAGTATCTCCTTGCTAAGGTAGGCAAATGGATTTTCAGCCACACTGAAAAAGGAGACCATCTCGGCGACATGGCTTTCAACATCATCATAATCAAACTCGCCTCCTGATTTTCTTATCTCGTCACATGTCTTTTTTACATGCTGCTTTGCAAGATCATATTTCCGTGAAGCAACAATTTTGAGATCCTCAATGGTTTTCAGCCGTTTTTCAAGCTCACCGGACGGTGACAGGTTCCTGCTCTTTTTTGTCTTGGTCTCTTTTTTTGCCCTGTCGTTCTTTTGTATCTCCTGATCTGTTTTTACCCCTGCTTTGGAAACAGATGTCTGCCTTGACGGGTTTTGTCTTTCCCCTGACCCGGCGGTGGCAGCGGAGAGACCATC
>JADFYT010000441.1 GCA_015232935.1 Desulfamplus sp. | reverse complement strand
GCTATTTTATTACCCTCAAAAGAAAATGTATTCTGCTCCACCTTTTTTCGTAATCTTTCAGCAAAAACAAGCCCGTTATCAATAGACCCGAGAGAAAAACAGAAAAACTCCTCTCCTCCATATCTGCCTATCTCGTCTTCCTTTCTTTTGCTTGATGTCATAAGGTCAGCAAGGGCGGCCAGAATATAATCTCCCGCAAGATGTCCGAATGTATCGTTGACTTTTTTAAAGTGGTCGATGTCAATCATCATAAAGACAAAATCATCAATTCTGCCTCTGGTATAGAGTGCGATATTGATCTCAAAGATACGATCCATTATCAGACGTCTTGGCAGGGAGGTCAATTCATCAAAGTAGCCGATTTTTTCCACAAGAGTCTTCTGCTCCATCTCTTTGGTCATATCTGTCAGGAATCCAAGGGAGAGGCAGATGTGGTCATGGTTGAAAACCTCAATATGAGCTTGATCCTTTACCCAGAATAGTCGGTCATTGACGCTGAGTTGATATATAGCGTCAACACATCCTGTCATTTTTACCTCTTCGCGCAGCCCCTGGCACTGTCCCTCAAGTTCCGAGCTCAATGTAATCTCTTCCTTTACCTTGTGATCAAGGTCATTATAGCAGTAAATTCTGCGGTCAACCACAGCCTTTCTGAACTGTTGCGCTGCCTTTTCAGGAGTGCAGTTGAGCAACGCCAGAAGTTTTTTGCCTGAGAATTCATACCATATGATCTTCTCTTCCATCTCGTTCCAGGCGGCAAGATAGGGGATCACCGGCGGATTGACAGATTCGACCTTTTGCAGGGTGTCAAAGAGCTCAAGCACCCTGCAACGAAGATGTTCAGAACAGCTCCCGTAAAGAAGCTGCCCTTGGTAGTTATCTGGAATATCCTGATTTTTCATATTGTTGTTCATATCAACCCGCTGCTTGTTTTGATTATTCTGTTGTACCATCTTTTTGTTTTTGAGCATCTTCAGCAGGCAGGTTGTCAGTTGGCTCAGATGGCTGGTCAGTTGAGGCACCAACACCAGGAGGAACTGCTATATTCATGGTCTTTTTAAGTGCTTCAATCTGTTCTGTCACATCTTTTATTCCCTGGAAAAAGGGTTTGTTGAATCTGCTTTTAAACAGAAATTCTCCAACCATGGCATTTCCGTCAATCCGGGAAGCACCAGACATATAATCAAAAGGTTCCATTATCTTTTTAAACTGGGGGGTCATCATAATCTGGCTTTCAGGGTTGGCATAAGCAAGAAGAGGAACAAAATTTTTCACGGCATACAGAGCTTCGCCTACATCAAAAAAGAAAACCGAGATGTCCTGCCGCAAGGATTTTTGCAACTCCTTGTCTTTAAATCCAGACATAAAACTGCTTGCTGAATCCGCTGTCATTGCTTTTTCAAACATGGGTTTCCCAAGAGTTATGACAAAATCATTCCCGACAAGTCCAGCATATACCTGTACAGGGCCGGCAGGGATCATATAAACCTCTTTGCCATTTAGCTGAAGTCTGTTTATCATGGACTGCTGTTCAGGAGGAAGTTTTGCGATGATTTTTTCAATCACACCTTTAGCCTTGACCGGATCTTTAAACTCTAATGCGGCAAGAGTGTTGATATTTGCCATATTGATACTTATGGCATCATATATTCCAACGCTTATATTATTTCCTAAATTATCGATCAGATCCTTTTCAACATCAATATCGTAGTCAGTTTTTATACTGGAAAAATTCTTTATAACTGTATTTAGAGTCTCCTTGTCAAGGGTCTCTTGAAACATCTTCCAGTAAACCTGAAAGTTTTCAACAACTCCGGCAAGCAAAAGAGGTTTTTCCTTTAGTCCCAGGATAATATCCCTTTTGGGAACTACCCCTTTAAACAAATTGAACGCGGGGGAGTTTTCAATAACATTGAAGACAAAATCTGCCTTAAGATCCGGGCTTTTCAAATCAGCAGAAACACCAGCCCCCTCATAGTCTTTAAGATAGTTCAAACCCGGGTAGTCAGAGCTGTTGCTTTTTTGTCCGTTTTCATTTTCAGCCTCACCCGCAATAGCAGGTTTAAGGTACTGCATGGCATGTGGATTTGCTTTGAATATCCTTCCAAGATTTACGTACAAGAAAAACTCCCGTGATGGATTTACCTTGTCGGCTACACTTGTAAATACCGGTGTCGCATGCAATTTTTTCCCGTCTTTGCCAAGACTCTCAAAAAACTGCCTGGAATCTGAAACAGGATTTGTACCAAGAAAAAGATATCCATTTTTGCTTATCATGTAAGATGCGACCAAATTGGTCTCGTCTGTTTC
>JADFYT010000440.1 GCA_015232935.1 Desulfamplus sp. | reverse complement strand
TTCAAAGGCTCTAAGGATTTAAAACACTGTATTTGTACCATATTTCCTGTATGCAAAAACCTAACCGGAAATTACTGACTCCATACACTCTTTTTAGCATAGCGTTTTCGGAAAATGACATAAGAGATGCGACAAGCGACTGGAGCCTTATTGGACAGGATACTTTTCATCAAATGGCTCTTCATATTATCAACAGCACGCGTTTAGAGCAGAAAAACTGTGCTCTCGGGATACGATGGGATTTCAGCAACCAGGCGGCATTCAAGATGCAATGGGATAACGTTCATATAGATACCTACGGTTATGGCATGTGGTGGAGAAAAGAAGAAACATCAAGATCTCCGGGTGACATTAATCTTGCTACATTCAGCATGGAGTTTGTATTGTGAGACTATTCTTAAGTTTATTTCACTTAATCATTATCTTTATTATCAATTTGATTCTGCCCTTAATGGAGAGTCCGTTCCGCGACAATTTGGCTCAAGTATGTGAAGCTGATGAAATATCTGGCCTTCGCCTGAGCGGTTACGGCACAATAAGCAGCACCTTTGATGACAGTGATCAAATAGCACCTTTCAGGGATGTCAGTGCCTCCAGTAACGGAGAATCTCTGGAGCTTGCCGATAATTTGACATGGCGGCTTGATTCACGGATTGGCCTGCAGGTGGATTACCATTTCGGTCAAAAAATGGAGCTTGTATTTCAGGGCGTATTAAGAGATCGCAATGATCCTGATGTCAAGCACTCAATCGAATTGGCATATCTTGGTATAAGGCCGCTTACCAATATGGATGTCAGGGTTGGAAGATTCGGGTACGATGCCTTTATGATGTCAGATATCCGGCATACCGGCTACGCGTATCTATGGGTAAGGCCGCCCCTTGAGTTTTACGGCTGGATTCCCATCTTTAACATCGACGGGGCAGATGTCACCTGGCGAATAAATCAGGATGATGCCCAGTGGCGTATCAGGGTTCAGAGGGGAAGGCACGACACATCCCTTCCGATGGGTGGAAATAGCTACTCTTTTGACACAAACGATATATGGTCATTCACCATAGCAAGGCAGTCAGGCCCTTTCAGGATAAAAGCCGGATATTCGCAGTTCTCCTCCCAGAATGAACTTGAATCTCTAAGCGGACTCCATAAGGGTCTTGAGGATATCGCTGCCGCTACCGCAGGCATGCTGCCTGACGTGAGTGCTGAAGCCGCCTCTCTACGCAACGATATCCGCTTCAAGGATAATGGTATCAGGTATATGACTATAGGGGCAGCCTATGATGACGGAACACTGGTCGCACAGGCAGAGATAGCAAGAAGCATGGTAGAGGGGGATTTCATACCAAACGGAGAGATGGGCTATGCAAGCGTTGGATACAGGCTTGGAGATTTTACTCCATACTTTACTTTCAGCACCATAAATCCCGGAAGGAACGCCCTGCATAAACCTGAAAGCGACTGGAGCCTCATAGAACAGGCAAGTTTGCAATCCTCTTCAATCAGGATGCTCAACAGCACGGCCATGGAGCAGCATACATACTCTTCAGGGTTGCGCTGGGATTTTCACAACCAGGCATCGCTTAAGTTTCAGTGGGACAATACCCACATCCACCCTTTAGGTTACGGTCTGTGGTGGCGGAAAGGTAATATTTTAGAGCAGTCAAACACTGTTAATCTCTATTCAATCAGCATGGAGTTTGTATTTTGAAATCACAAAAAATAAACATACAAAATCAAATTTTTAGTCCCGGAGAACAGGGCATTAAATCCAGACTTCACAATAAAATCATACCTTATTTGACTTTGCTGATGCTGATTACTGTATCTGTTCATATATCAAAACAGCCAGTCTCGGCAGAAGAGTCATCAGGGGAAGTGGTTGTAGTGGTTAACCATAAAAATCCGGTACAGAGCCTCAGTAAACGGGAAGTATCAGATATGTTTCTTGCCAGACGGAGAACATTCCCTTCAGGTCAGGCAGTTCTTGTGCTTGAGCATGAGAAAAATTCCAGAGTCAGGGAAAATTTCTTTAGTCTTCTCAACCAGATGACTCTAAAGCAGGTCAATGCGTATTGGGCAAGATTACAGTTCAGCGGCGAGGTTCAACCTCCGCAATCCCTTTCGGACAGCAGGTCAGTACTTGAGATGGTCAAAAGAAATTCCAATGCCATTGGATACATGGAATCCACAAGTGTGGACGAGTCAGTGCGAATAGTACTGCATCTCAAATATAGATAGTAAGTAATAGCCTAAAAATTTCTTCCTGTTACTCAAATCATAATTATTTGATATTATTATCATATTAAACTATAGAT
>JADFYT010000043.1 GCA_015232935.1 Desulfamplus sp. | reverse complement strand
ATCCAGAAAAACAAAGAGTTCTCTCTTCTTTTTTTCGATCTGGATAAATTCAAACTGCTAAATGATACTCTTGGACACCCTACAAGAATAAAAATTGTAAAATACCTGAGAGAGATGGATAGATGTATCTGTGGCCAGATTGTTGAAATCTTTCCATATTCCCAGTCAACCATAAGCCAGCATCTGAAGTTGCTTAAAGAAAGCGGCATTGTATCTGGCGAGGTGGATGGCCCAAAAACCTGTTACTGTATTAACAAGGAACTACTTGAGAGGATAAAAGAAAATGTTTCAGAACTATGATGCAAAAAAGGTTCAGGACTATGATGCAAAAAAGGCGAAATCAAACACGGCCAGACTCAAAGAGCTTAATCCTGGAGGTATTAGATCTGAGGGGATTACGATTCTTCCGTCAATGAATGGTGTTTCACAGGCATGTATCAGTGATTCAGGTTCGTTAAACCCCATCACAAACGGAAAATATGACTCTGTTGAGAAATATGCAAAGCCAGGATATGTTCTTTCCCATTTCGTGGATACATTTCTGGATACAGATGCAGGGCAGATACCTGTAGTGAAAACAGAGATGTTGTTAAAGGACATCCTTGCGACTGTGGGGGCAAGGGCGGGTATTACCCGAAACAACTACAGGGTGATACCAGGTCTATATGCTGCAGGAAAGCCTGATGAAAATTCAGAAGTTCTGGTAACTGCAAACTTTAAACTTACGTTTGACATTCTGCGAAAAAATCTTGAAAAGCTGAACGTATGGATTCTTGTTCTTGATACGGTTGGTGTCAATGTGTGGTGTGCTGCCGGAAAAGGCACTTTTTCCACAAAAGAGCTTGTCAGAAGAATTGAGTTATCTGGTCTGGACAAGGTTGTAAAACACAGGCGTCTTATACTTCCTCAACTCAGTGCCACAGGCATAAGTGCAAAGGATGTCAAAAAAATGTGCGGTTTCAGTGTTATATATGGGCCTGTCAGGGCACAGGATATCCAGGCGTTTCTGGAAAATGGAAGAAAGGCTGACCCGTATATGAGGCAAGTCACATTTACCTTTGCAGAACGTATTATCCTGACACCGGTGGAACTAAATATTGCAATGAAGTATGTTGTGATGACAGCGGTGGCTCTTCTTGTGATATCCGGCATAGGCCCCGGGATCTTCTCATTGAAAAGTGCCGGCGAAAGAGGTTGGATCTCCATTGTCTTTCTTTTAACCGGCCTGCTGTCAGGTGCTGTTGTTACTCCTGCTCTTCTGCCCCTTCTGCCCTTCAAGGAGTTTGCGGCAAAAGGTATTATAAGCGGGTCTCTGTTTGCACTGTGTGCCCTGTTTATATCTTCTGCCTCATCTTTAGGTATGTCAGCCATGATAGCACTATTTCTTTTTGGCACAGCAATAAGTTCATTTCTTGCAATGAATTTTACAGGATCAACCCCGTTTACATCTCCGTCAGGTGTGGAAAGGGAGATGAAGCAATTTATTCCGGTTCAGGCAGGAGCTGTAGTGATTTCTCTCGTTTTATGGATATATTCCGCCTTTTAGACCCACAGTAACTGATTTAAAACAGGAAAAAAACAGATGAAAAACATAAGATATTTAGAAGATGTCTCAACCCTGGCCTTTAATAAGGACAAATGTGTCGGGTGCGGTTTGTGTACAGTTGTCTGCCCTCACCAGGTGTTTGAAATGAACGATGGCAAGGCCGTGATTGTCGATCTTGACGGCTGCATGGAGTGCGGAGCCTGTGTAAACAATTGTCCGGTGAATGCCATAGAGGTAAATCCGGGAGTTGGTTGAGCCTCCTACATTATCCAGGTCTGGATAAAAGGAAAGGAGCATGCATCATGTGGCAGTGCTTCCGGCGGGTGCTGCTGACTGACAGGCAATGATAGTTAACAGAATAATATCAGTAATTTGTAAGATTATCTGCCAGTAAATCAGAGCATAGAAAAGGTCTAAGTATTCCAGGGTGTTGTAAAAAAATGTAAATAATTATCTGTTTACATGTTTGCGTGCACATTGTATATGTAAATCAAACAGAACCATGCCTCACAAGAGGCGAGTTAGATCTGGTTTTAAAAGAATCTCTGTTCAAGGCGGATAATTTCTTGTTATATGACACATTAGAGATAAGGAGAAAACAACATGGCAGAACCCAAGCAGATGTATCAATGTCAGACCGCAAGCTGCGGATATATTTACAACCCTGACAAGGGTGACAGAAAAGGCAAGATTCCAAAAGATACTCAGTTTGATGATCTTCCTGATGACTGGAAATGTCCTGTTTGCGGAGCCAGTAAAAAAGCCTTCAAATCATTAGGATAACAGGATTTTGTTAAGACAAGATGCCTTTTTTCCAAATCATCATCCTGATTCATGATTTCGTGTGTTTTTACCTGTTATATATTTTTCTTAAACAGGCTTTAAAAGAGACTATGGAAAAATGAAAATTAATATAAAGACAAGAATTTTCTTGCTGTTAGTATTTATATTGCTTTTGCCTTTCTTGATATTGAAATGGCACGAATTTTATTCCATCAAGCAGAAAATAGAATCAAAACAGGTAACTATCTTAAGTCTTAAAAACAGGCAGGTAAAAAAAATATTTGATAAGTATCGTGAAGAGGTAAATACATACGCTCGTGTAATAGCACAAATGCAAGAACTGCAAGAGCCTGTTTCACTTTTGGCAGATGAAACAGGCTGGTCTCCAGAAGACGAATTGAATCCCTATAATTATCCCCATGAGTCATACATTCAACTCTCAACAGGAATGTATGATCCGCGATTTGAAAATCTACGCAATGTCTCCAGAAAAGTCTTCAATACTCTTAACAACAAAAACCCATATGTTGGCAACCTTGAGGTGATGAATAAAAACCTTGTGGTCATAATGCGCGGACATCGTGACAAGCGTGGAGATCTAAAGTCAGATCAATTGATCAAAGATGCTGTCAAGGGAGTCTCTTCCGCCGGATTTTTAGTTTCAAAACGGACGGGACAGCCTGCAATTGACGGAACGGCACCGATCTACTACAGTGGCCAAATAGTTGGCGGTGTAAAGGTAGGCATGTATATTACAGCAATGGTCGGAAAAGATATTGAAGAGCAGGCTGGTGTGGAATTGACCTTTTTTGATGAAGATATGCTTGTAAAAAATGCAGGTTTTACAGAAAGCACTGCTTTGGCACAAGAAAAGACAGATTTCAGGCAATTTGATGTACTCTCTTTTAACAAGACAGATAACGGTGAAGTTAATATCAAAATCCAGAAAACCGTTTACGACTCTTATATTCTGCTGAACAAGCCCTATCAAAAGCTTTACTCTAAAACAGAAAACGGATCCTTTGCATTGAGCATCATTCCCATTGCAAACTATGATGAGAAAATTATCGGTGCCTATATGGTAGCAATGAATAATGATCAAATTCTGGCTGAAATAGATGCAGAGCTAAAGGAAGTTATCAAAACCGGCATACTGATTTTGGTTTTGATTATTGTTATAAGTTACTATCTCAGCCATCAGATTGGAGATCCAATTTCAAATTTCAAGGATCAGTTACATAAAATGAAGCGAGAGGACAACCTAAAGCCATTAGAGAATATCAACGGTCCTCAGGAATTGATGGATATGGCTTTTGAGTTCAACAGTCTTATTGATGCTTTTACATATCAAAAAAAACTCAACCAGGAACTTGAGGAGTTTTCAAATCTGGATGGCCTTACAAATTTACTCAATCATCGAAAATTCTACAATGACCTGAAACTTAAAATCCAGAAAAACAAAGAGTTCTCTCTTCTTTTTTTCGATCTGGATAAATTCAAACTGCTAAATGATACTCTTGGACATTCAGTCGGAGATGCAGTCTTAAGGGAAGTTGCAAGTATTTTGAAGCAGTTTGATGAAGATGAGAGGATTACATCCTATCGTTACGGGGGCGAAGAGTTTGCAGTAATACTTAGCAGGACAAATAAAACAAAAACATATGAGATTGCAGAGAAACTTCGTACAACAATTGAAAATGCAAAAAAACTTGAAAACATTTCGGGAAAGTTGAAAGTGACCATCAGTATCGGAATAGCCGAATACCCGAAAGATGCAAAAACCGAGCATGAACTTGTTCAAAATGCAGACTATGCAATGTATTCATCCAAGAAAAATGGCCGGAACCGAACTACTTTGTACACTGAACAGATAATGGAGACCTTTGTGGAGAAATCAGGGTTGTCTGTTGATGAACAAACTATCCTGGATACTGTAAATTCAATCTTTTGCCATATTGAGTCAAAAGAGGACTACACTAAAAACCAGTCAAGAGCCGTGATGATCTACTCCATGATACTTGGATATAAATTAAACCTTGATCATTCAGAAATTGACCGCCTCAAGTATGCTGCATTGCTTCACAACAGCGGTACTATTGGCGTGACAGAGGCATTGCTGAACAAAAAAAGAGTTTTATCCAAAACAGAATATGATGAGATAAAGAATCACTCTCTTATCGGGCATAACATCGTCAACAACATAACTTCGGATTCCAAAATAAAAAAAGCAATACTGCATCATCATGAAAATTGGGACGGTACAGGCTATCCGGACGGATTAAAGGGAGAAGATATACCTCTTTTTTCAAGGATTATTTCCATCGCAGGCTCTTATCAGGCCATGCTTTCCAGGCGTCCCTACAGATCTGTATTCCCAAAAGAGCAGGCTATCAGGGAACTTAACGATCAAAAACAGAAGAAATATGATCCACAGCTTGTTGATCTGTTTGTAGATGCCCTTGAAGATAGTCAGCTATGTAAAAACATCCTGAACAAAAATATTTAATCCTGACAAACTTGTCCATAAAGACGGTAATGTTGGGATACAAGAATATACTCCTTCAATGATAGTACAAGCTGATAATGGTGGAATTTGACTCCTCTGTCATACGCTTCGGTGGAGTCATAAAGTGTGCTTCAATTATGATTCAGACTTGCCCCCGCCATTGCAAATATTTCACCATCAAAATATTCATGTCTGAGTTCAGATTTTTTTCAAACTCCAGATATTCCTGCGGCTTGATTTTTGCTTTTCCTTGAGATTGTGAGTTCATTGTTCACCAACTTTTTGCAAGATTAGGTTCTGTTGACATTTCAACTAGTTAATAAGGAGATATATAAACCATGTCTGAAGATAAGATAATTATTGCATGCAAAAAATGTAAAACAAAAAACAGGATTCCGGTTTCCAGAGTAAACGAAAGACCCATATGCTCAAAGTGCAAGGAATCTCTTGCCGGAATCCCGTATTTTACAGTCAATGCGACAGACAGCATGTTTCAAAAAGAGGTAATGGAGCATAAAGGGGCGGTTCTGGTTGACTGCTGGGCACCCTGGTGCGGTCCTTGCAGATCTATTGGGCCTGTGCTTGACGATCTTGCACGGGAATATGCGGGACAGATCAAGATCGTAAAAATAAATATGGATGAAAATCATGCAACGGCAGCTCAATATTCTGTCAAAAGCATTCCGACCATGCTTTTTTTTAAACATGGCAAGCTTGTTGATACCGCTGTAGGAGCACTTGCAAAGTCAGAGATTATCAACAGGATTAATGCAATGCTTTGATATAAACTTCCAGATGTTAATGGCCATCTGTAATGACCTAATTATGGCCAATAACAGGGCCGGATGGGAATGTTAAAAAAGAACAGATGGTGTGTCAAAAAATCATTAAATATAGTTTTCCAGATAATTAAATTTGGTGGAGATGTTGCCTTAGAGCACTGGCAAAGGTTTTGTCTTACCAAAAGACTTTTCTGGAACTCTATACTTAACAAATGATTAAATTTTGAACAGAGGCAAAGGTGATGGACAGAGAGTATCCATATATTCAAGATCCTTTGAAGTGCAATACCCCTTTGAAATATATCCCAATTCAAGCCCTTTTTCAGTTATTACCTGAAGATGGGTGTGATAAAACCAGTTGCCGTTTTCATGAAAATCTCCGATATGCGAGAAGATCTGTCCAGCTTTAAACTCTGTTCCTGCATCTGGAAGGCTGTCGCTTTTAAGATGTCCGTAAAAGCTGTAGAATGTTTCAAAATATGGATTTTCATGCATTAAAAGAACGTAAGAACCGTAATTACCTTCGCCATCTTCATAGCCGCTCTCTTTTACTTTGGCATCCAACGGGGCATGCAAAGGAGTTCCAAGTGGCACGATAATATCAAGACCCAGGTGATAAAACCGCTTCTCTGCAACCATCTGCGGGCACTGTGAGAGAAGAACTTCCCTGTTTTCAAGATATGATGAAACGCCCCACGTATATCTGTCATGCATCATATCATCCAGAAGTTTTTGCAAGCTCTTCTGATCACGGACATCAACACCGGAATCCGTAAATATATTGGAGTTAACCGACATGTCCAGAATCAAAGGCTCTCCTGTCAAATTTTTAAAAATGGGCTCAATAGCCGCTTTGTTGCTGTATGCGATATAGGGAAATCTCATCATTTTTATCTTTAATCCATAAAGTTTTAAAAATTTACCCGGACTTATTGAGAACTTACTATGAAATCGGGAAACCGGATGTTTTTATAAATCCTTTAAGTGGGGCAACAGGGTGTCCATCATCATCCATAGAGACGCCTTCCGGCAGTACAAAATTTTTATTCAGTGCTTTATAATATGCCAGATCATAACAGCCAAGTTTTATCTTGAGACCGCCATTGTCATGGACAAAAGATGATGTCAAGCCATAATCCACTTCACCAATCCGCGTGGCAACTATATATCTTGGAATCTCTCTTCCCGACCCCTCACGTCTTACCTTTGTGGCGATATCAACAACATCATGGGAGTCCACCGGATGCTCAATATTCCACTTATGTTGAATGGGAAGCCCCGCTACATAAAGGTGATGAAACTCCATGCCTGCTTTTCTTGCAGCATATGCAAGTGCATGGATCTTTTCATCACAATCATTGACACCTCCAAGAAGAGCGGTGTTGCAATAAACTGTAACGCCTCGGTTGTTGAGTCTTCTTACAACTCTTGCATGCAGATCGGTTATCTCATCTGCCAGGGTAAACCATGTCTCGATCTCTATTCGTAAAGGATTTACTACGCTCAGTGCGTTCAAGTCTCCAAGAGTATTGATCACCCCCCTTGTATAGGCTTCAGGGTTGCAGTTCAACCTCATGCTGACCAAGCGCACAGCATTAACATGAGGAATATCCTGTAATTTTCTTATAAGATGCCTGATGCGAGAAAGAGAATCAATAATATCGACGAATGCCGTTGTTGATGATGATGGTAATGGTGATAATGGTGGTGATTCACTTGTTGATATTATAGTCGATATTATCACATCTGTGATTCTATCGTCTGATCTTATGTAATCAAGTTCATCTTCAGAGGCTCTGACATCTATCTCAACACGAGTCTCATGGAGCCGGATGAGTTTTCCAAGGCCTGTCTCCACAATGGAAGAGCTGGTTTGCCTTTGATTTGCCAGCAAGGATTTAAGCATCTTGATATCATTGGTTGAAGGCATATTCTTTTCATCGGTTGAAGCCACACTTCTTTCGCCTGATGAAACCACATTATTTCCAGTGGTACAGCTATTTTTTGCATTGACCAGTCGTTCAGCTCTTACAGGTCTTGGGCCATGCAGAAAAGATTCATCTCCAATCTTTGCCATATACTGAATATCAATTGTTCCTTCGGCATTAACCCTAATATTGGAAAGTTCATTTGCAAGCGGAGCAAATGCCTTGAAGTAAGAGGGTGTATAAGGAGTTCTTATCCAGATAAAGTTATCATTTTCTTTTACCTTCTCAACTGCCCAGCCGCTTGTGTACCAGTCCATTTTTCCTATCGGGGTTGCTGTACAAATTCTTGGGATGACTCTGTCAGACAGATGAGCACGAAGATGACGGGCAATAGAGATCCCTTCTGAAAGAGAACTCCAGTATATGCTGTTTCCATGAATCGGGCTGCATGGAATATAGATATAATGAAGTTCGGCTCCGGCACCTCTCAACAGACTGAAAAGCCTTACAAGTTCAGGCCCTTTGTCATTGCAGTCACTTAAAAAAGGAGTCTGGATATAGACAGCAATCCCGTTTTTTACAAGATCGGAGATAATTTCAAGGCTTTCAGGTGAGATCTCATCCGGATGGATAAAGTGGGTAGCAACCTCCATCCGTTTTCCGTTCTGCTGAAGCTCAAGGCTCTTCTGTTTTAGATATTTCAGATATGCGGACTCATTTTGAAGAAAAAGATCAGGATAATAAGCTATGGAGCGTGTGGCAAGACGGATAGTCTGAACATGATCAACCTTCATGATTCCATCAATGGTGGCTGCCATATTTGCCCTATTCATGAAAGGGTCACCTCCGGTAACAACAATCTCTTTTATGGAGGGGGAATCTTTAACGTGCTGAACCGCCCGTTCAACATCCTCTACAGTCGGGTTCTTCTCATTTCTTGAATCTTTATGCTTTCTGAAGCAGAAACGGCAGTAAACAGGGCAAGCCATATTTAAAAGGAAAATAACACGGTTCTGGTACATCTGCTCTAAAAGACCGTCATGAAACTGGCCGATCCAGGTGTTGGTGTGGCCGATGGAGTCGAGCTCTTCAACAAACGGCATATATTGATAAGCCACATCCTTTGCAACCAGCATCTGGCGTATGGTGTGACGGGACAATCTTACAGGATATTTTTCAATCACCTGCTGAATCTGATCTCTCTGTTTTTCAGGCACTGACAAATGTGTGTTTTTTTCAAGCTGGCAGGTATCTTTAATAGAGATATATCCGTTTCCTGGAATTACCTGCTCAAGTATTGCCATCAGCAGAAGGTGAGGAATCTCGATATTATTGATTGTCACCTTTTCCATCTGGCCATCTACGATATTAGATAAAATCCGGGTAAAAAATCCTTCCGGATCATCAGTATATCCCGTATCTCTCAGAAGATTTGAGAATTTCTCAGAGCCATTACCATCACCTGCCACGCTGCACAATTGCTTTCCTGCAAGCCCTATCGTCCCATAGATATCCAGAAAACCAGCTACAGCGTCTGTCAGGGCGGCAAGCGAGACCTCTCTTGTCTCACCCGAATGTTTGAACTCTATGTTGAGCGAACGACCATTCCTTTCCATTACTGTCTTCCTTTAAACAAAAATTTCATTTTCAATAACCGGCACGGCCGGAGCGGGGTATTGGCTCTTGACCATAACCAAGAATGAAAGTCTCAATAAGAACATCATGATATTGAGGCTTGTTGAGAACTTACGACTTTGATATAAATTGCTTCCAGCAAAGCCTGTCATTACAGGCTCTGTTTATAACTTCTCTTCTGCTTTGTATAAATAATATACAGTATCGTTTGGGAAGCCGTATCCCATAACCTTTCCCAATGTCTGATCTTCATATCCAGGATCAATCTGTATTACCAGGTACTCTTTTGAACAGCCGCTATCATAGACCTTTTTCCAGGAACAATTCTCTTTTTTCAGGTATTGATATGCGATGAGAGATTCGGAAAAGATAGAGGCTGCCTGCTTGTTCAAATCATTCTCAAAAATGATATAGCTCATTGAAGGATCAAGATTTTTCTTAATCCAGCTAAAACTTTTCCTGACTATTTTATTGCCTGAAAAATCTTTGAAATCCACTATCAAGCCCTTCTTATATCTTTACCATGAAAATACATTTTTATTTTTACTATTCGGGTAGCCACGCAAAGGCCATGAAAGTTTAATCTATCTTTAAGAGCCGACAGTTCGCATATGCAACTTTCATAAACACCTCATCGCCTCTTCTGTAGGGGGTGCGTTTGACAAAATTGATTGCATGAAGAACCCGTTTATTCTTAAGTTCCACAAAATAGCTGACCTCTCCGCCCATATAGCTGCGATCCACAATTTTTCCAAAAAAGGCATTCATATCCTGCTCTTCAACATAATCTGCCTGATAACCAAGTTTGAATTTCTGTGCACGTATTACAATCTCTGCCTTGTCGTTGTTCTTAAACTCTCCTGACGGAACAGCAAGCAAGGCCGTGTCGTCTTCAAGGGTGACTTTCAGGAACCGGTCAGATTTTTCCGCCACAGTACAGTTCAAAAAATTGGAATGGCCCAGAAAATCGGCGACAAAGTGGTTGGCCGAATTATTGTAAACCTCTTCTGGGGCCCCTTCCTGCTGGACAAAACCATCTTTCATCACCACAACCTTATCAGACATGGACAGTGCCTCTCTCTGGTCATGGGTGACAAAAATAGTCGTAACTCCAAGCTCCTGCTGAAGATTGTCTATCTCTCTTCTCATATCCTCCCTTAAATTCTCATCAAGGGCAGAGAGCGGTTCATCCATCAGCAGAACATCCGGTTCAATAACAATTGCTCTTGCAAGGGCTATTCTTTGCTGCTGACCACCTGATAATTGAGAGGGCATTCTGTTGCCAACGCCCGGAAGCCGCACTGTTTCCAATGCCTTTTCCACCTTATCCTTTATGGCAGATTTTGGGACATTTCTGTATTTAAGCCCGAATGCCACGTTCTCAAAGATGGTTTTATGGGGAAACAGGGCATAATTTTGAAATATAATTCCCAGATTTCGCTTGTGGATCGGTGTATCATTGACCCTTTTTCCATTTATGTATATATCTCCGCTGGTCGGCTCTTCCAGACCCGCGAGCATTCTCAATAGAGTTGTCTTTCCACACCCGGACGGACCCAGAAGAGTGACCAGTGAGCCTTCTGGAATCTCAAGATCCATCTTTTTAACAGCAAGGATTTTCCCGAACCGCTTTTCAATCCCCTTGAATTTTACAAATGCAGGGTTTTTTTTCTGTTTCAAAACTATATTCTCCCCAACTTTTTGGTAGAGGACATCCGCAAATGGAATGCCCTCTCCTGTTTTTTATAAATCTTCATGACCGACGGGATTTGGCCACATCAAGTATGAAAAGCACTATGTGTTCTCACGGTAAAGGATTACTCTACTTGCCGGCCATAATCCTGTCCCATTTTTCTGTCCATTCAAGCTGATGAGAATTCCAGTAAGCAGGATCTGCAAACAGATATCCATCAAGTTTTCCTGTTGGATCAAATGCGGGAAGCTGTTTGATCTCATCGGGCATGGGCACTTTTGTAGGATCAAGGCTTGAGGGATAACTCTGACCTTTTGCAACGGCAATTGCGGCACTTGGTTCAAGCATGAAGTTTAACAGTTTTTGTGCCACATCAAGGTCTGTGCCCTTAAGAACATACATGTATTCCATCCAGGAGTAGGTTCCCTCCGGTGCAAGATATCCAATTGGATGTCCCTCTTTCTGGAGAGCCGCAACTCTTCCTGACCATGCAACTGTGGCATCAATATCTCCGTTTGCCAGAAGGCTCATAAGCTCGGAGCCTGATGCCCAGTATTTTTTAATCAGACCCTGCTGCTCTTTCAAGGCATTCCATACCGCATCAATATCCTTGATATCATTGGGGCTTTGACCGGTATGAAGTGCTGCGTACCACATGTTTGTTCTAAAATCGCCACTCCAAGAACCAAGTTTTCCTTTCAGACTCTTGTCAAACAGAAGAGATACGCCCATCTCTTCTGCCTTTTCCTTGGGGATTTTATTTGTATTATATGCAATACCAGTCTGTCCAAGGTCGTACGGGACCGCAGAAAGAGTGCCTTTTGTGATTGCTCTCAATGTCTCGGTCATCTTTACCATTACATTTTTAAGATTAGGGATCTTGCTCTCATCCAGAACAACACCAAATCCCAGATCTGTATATCTGGCATAATCATAGACCGCACTAAGGTGGGCAATATTAAACTCGCCTCCTGGTGGATAAGATGCCTTTACCTGGGTTAAAAAAGCATCCATGCCTGTGAAGGCTGCATCAATAACCTCGATTCCGGTCTCTTTGGTAAAAGGGTCAAACGCAAACTTTCTTAGTGCCTCAGATGTTGAACCTCCCCAGGAGTGGCATGTAATAGATTTAGCTGCCAGAGCTTTGTGTACAAGACCAAGAGGGCCGCCAACCAATCCTATTGCTGCTCCTGAAATACCAAGAAACTTTACAAAATCACGTCTTGAA
>JADFYT010000439.1 GCA_015232935.1 Desulfamplus sp. | reverse complement strand
TCGTGTGCAGATTGACGACAAATTAAGAAACAAAGATGCAGCAATTATTACTCAGATGGAGAAAATCAAGGAATCGGAAGAGAAGAACCATACACAAGGTTGATCCAGCGTGAAAACCGTTTGGTCTCAATCAAAGAGGATTTGAAAGATACACAAATGAAGGCGGAAAAGATCAATGCACAGATTGAAAAAACAGGAGAGCCACGGCAACGGGCAGATCGTGATTTCAGGAAACAATTGATTATGACTGTCAGAACATTAATTCTTGAAAACTGTCTGATGAGATTCTGGAAAACCTTAACTGAAGGGTTTGGAACAAAAATAGGGATGGATAACCTGATTGATGTGCTTTTCAACCGCTCGGGTGCATATGTTGAAACCTCATCCCAAATTGACTACTGGGTGAGTACAAAAGGATTATCAGTTGCATATAGAGAAAAAATTAACAAATTAGCAGATGCATTTAATGCTATGGAACTCAATCGGCAAGGTAAACCCATACAGCTCAAAATTCGAGCTGCACCAACCTGATAATCCAGCCATTCATTGAATGTCCAATTTCAATAAAGACTGTAAAGAGTCCGTACAAGAGGCCCATCGCTCAAGTGTTTCTAAAAATGCCATATTATATTAAAAACGACCATGGAAAACAAGGTAGTATTTTAATTGCAAGTTGCTGTAATATTATCCCTTTAGATATCTTCTCAAAGTTAGGGAGCAAGAGGCTTTTTCAAGCAAAGCCGTAGAGCAAAAATGGCGAAGGTATTGTAACATTATTCAATTACTCCGAGCATATCCACAATTGGATCATATCATCCCAAAAATCATACCTGAAATTGTTGCCATTATGACAACCAGCATTACAAAAACAACTGTCATTTTAGTGCCAATTACGCTTCTTATAACCAGCATGTTTGGAAGAGACAGTGCAGGACCAGCAAGCAGAAGAGCAAGAGAGGGCCCTTTTCCCATCCCACTTCCCATAAGCCCCTGAACTATGGGAACTTCTGTAAGTGTTGCAAAATACATAAACGCACCAACAATTGATGAGAAAAAATTTGCAAAAAGAGAGTTGCCACCAACAAGTGCAGAAACCCAAGTATTTGGAATTATCCCCTCATTTCCGGGGCGACCAAGCAGAAATCCAGCAACAAAAACGCCCATAAGCAGAACAGGAAGAATTTGTTTTGCAAAGTCCCATGAAGCATAAATCCAAGAGCCGTTCTCTTCATTTGATGTTGATGCTGACCATGTAAGACCAATAAATCCTGCCGAAAATGCAATCATCGGGATATATGGGAAGGCAAAGGCAAACAGAGCAGATACTAAAGCTATAAGAGCTATTTTCCATGCCTTATGCCCATACCATAGGACAAGAATAATACCAAAAAACACTGCTGAAATTGAGGTAATAACCCACTTTGCAGAGAAGATAGTCCACCAAAGCCCCTCTTGAACATCAGGTTTCCCCCAGTTTGCAAATACAAGAATCATAACCATGAAAAAGAAGTAGATAACCGTCTGGTAAATGGGTTTTGATTCTCCACTTTCAGGAATATGAATTTGAGCCGAGCGTTCAGCCTCCTCATTTTTAAAAATACGCTCCATAAGAAAACCAATAACAACAGAAAATAATATTGCTCCAATTGCCCTTGCAATGCCGATTTCAGGTCCAAGAATACGGGCGGTTAAAATAATAGACAGAACACTGATTGCAGGTCCTGAATACAAAAAGGCAATTGCAGGACCAAGACCCGCTCCTCTTTTATAAATGCCAGCAAAAAGAGGCAAAATAGTGCAAGAGCAGACAGCCAAAATTGTTCCAGAAACTGATGCCACAAGGTATGCAACCATCTTTTTGGCAGCAGGTCCAAGATATTTCATAACAGCATTTTGAGAGACAAAAACGCCAATAGCACCAGCAATAAAAAACGCTGGAACAAGGCATAGAAGCACATGTTCTTCAGCATACCATTTTACAAGCTCAAGAGCCTCTTTGAGTGCATTATCAAAACGATATACCCCTACAGGTAGAAAAAATGTAGCAAAAAATACAACAACAATAATACCAAGTGGTTTTAATTCTTCTTTCCAGTTCATTGATTCACCTTTTGCACAACTTTTGAGTTTTCTATTTGTTCTTTTGCAATATATTCTTTGTTGAAAAGTGTTTTCTCTCCTGCTGGTAGTGTTTTGCCGGTGGGGGGAAAATGTTGCTAATAATTTGTTTATTCAATACTATTTTACCGTGAAAAACGCTCTGTATGGGCACGCAATTCTCCTGTAACAGCGGCCTGAGAAGCCGTGCCTTCCCTAAAG
>JADFYT010000438.1 GCA_015232935.1 Desulfamplus sp. | reverse complement strand
AGTTCTTCCGGCTTCAGGTTCATAGTGATAAAAAACCTCTTCAGGTGCATGCGACTCCCATGTATTAAGAGGCTGTTCCGCAGCAGGAGCTCTCGGCTGCATCAAGGAAAATCTTTCTTGAATCAGACCTGCTGCCATCTCGACGTCAAAGTCTCCCACCATCACGATTACCATGTTGTCAGGTCTGTACCAGGTGTCATAATAATCTCTTAAAAGCTCTCTGTTTACTGATCTGATAACCTTCTCTACTCCAATAGGAAGCCGCTTGGAAATAAGAGAGCCTGGCAGTTCAAATTCAAGGGATGCCTTAAAGGTTCTTAACGATACAGAGTCCCTTTCCCGCATTTCCGCAAGTATCACGCCTCGCTCACGTTCAACTTCCGAATCTAACAGAAGGGCACCTTCGGCATAATCCTGGATGACCAACAGACCTTTTTCCAGAGCAGCTTTATCCCCTGATGGAAGAAAAATATCATAAATTGTTTCAAAAAAACCGGTCTGTGCATTGGCATCCGCACCAAACATCATGCCAATTGACTGGAAATACTCAATGAGTTCTCCTGGTTTAAAATGGGTTGAACCATTAAAAAGCATGTGCTCCAGATAGTGGGCAACGCCCTGCTGATCTTCCCGTTCGTGCATTGATCCAGACTGAATATTCAGGTGCATGCTTACCCTGTCCTTGGGCGTCGCATTTTTGAAAAGCATATACCTCATACCATTGGGCAGAACGCCCTGCACCAAAGCAGGATCTGGCACCAACTCCGCAACATCGGCAGAATTGCCTGCAGCGTCATTTGCATCCTGCCCTGTATAGGCTGACTCAGGGGATGGATCAGCCTTTCCAGTTCCTGAGTCATCACCCTTTTTGTATAAACCAGCACACGACATGACAACAAGTGCGGATAACAAAATCAGCAGATAGAGAAACTGAAAACTTGCCGGGTGATTT
The DNA here is from genome assembly GCA_015232935.1 of Desulfamplus sp. Lineage (GTDB taxonomy): Bacteria > Desulfobacterota > Desulfobacteria > Desulfobacterales > Desulfobacteraceae > Desulfamplus. The sequence goes on along the minus strand of JADFYT010000438.1, from coordinate 1,371 downwards.
TCAGTAAAACTTTTTTTTGCTCTCATCATAATAATTCCCCTGCATAACACATATTTTACAAAAATTCCCTTCAGCCATCAATCAATCCGGGCTCTATCTCTATTTTGCTGCTGCTTCTCAACTGTTCTATCCAGGATGTATAGATCTCACCTTGCTTTGTGGCTGAGAGCTGTTTTTTAACAGAATCAAGATTTTCTGTTACTATGTCTTCTCCCGGCATCTTTTTTTCTTTAAATAAAATTACATAATAAGATCCATCCGAAGCCTTGGTAACCTCAGAGACCAATCTGTTTTTTTCTGACAGCTTAAAGGCGGCGGAGGCTATTTCCGGTTGGCTTCCAAGGTCTGCGATATCACCATCTTTTTTAAACAAAGGGGTTGATTGAACATCAAAACCTTTTTCCAGTGCAGCATCTGCGAATTTGTCAATATTTTTTGCAGCGGCCAAAAATGCTTCTGCATCCTGTTTTGCCTGTTCTGCCTGGAGTTCGGATTTCAGATCACTTATCAGTTTTTCCCTTGTTTCATCAAGAGCTTGAACCACAGGCTCTTTTTTTTCAACTGGCTTGATAATGTAATAGTTGTTTCCAACTTCCGTTACATCACTGATCTTGTCAAGAGAAAGGGAAAAGGCTGCCCGTGCAAATTGTTGAGCATCAGGAAAAACGCCGCCTGATGTGCTATCAGGGCCTTTCATGGTAAACGGGCCTGCTTCAAGTACCTTGTGACCTGTAACAAGTGCGGCCTGCTCAAGCGAATCTCCATCAACAATGGCATCAAAGGCTTCACCTGCCGCATTATATGCAAGATTTCTGCTTTCATCCATCAACTGCTTGTCTTTGATCCTGGCAGTCGCCTCTTCAAGGGTCATTCTTGACTCGTCAGTTTTAGATTTTACCTGTATAACGTGCCATCCGAACTGGCTCTTGACCGGCTCGCTAACCTCTCCTGGTTTCATGGAAAATGCTTTTTCCTCAAAAGGCTTTACCATTCTGTTTCTTGCAAATTTTCCAAGATAGCCACCATTATCTTTTGCTGACGGATCCTGGGAATAAGTTTTTGCAAGTTGAGTAAAATCCTCACCAGCAACTGCCTTTTTATAGATATCCTCCGCCTCTTTTCTTGCTTTTTCAACTGCCTGAGCATCTGCGTTTTCATCTACTCTTATAAGGATATGGCTTGCTTCAACCTGTTCCGGAGTCGTGAATTCTTCCTGATTGGATGCGTAATATGATGCTATGCTATCTGTTGTTATCTCAACTTTCTTCTTGTACTCGTCAGATAGAAATTGAATGTATTGCACCTTGAGCTGGGGCTCGGATTTGTACTTTTCTCTGTTTTTTTCGTAATATTCTCCGATTTTTTTGTCAT
>JADFYT010000437.1 GCA_015232935.1 Desulfamplus sp. | reverse complement strand
CCACAATGGCAAAGAAAGCAAAAAGATATACAATTGCCGCTACAAAATGGCGTATAAGATTGGGAACCTTGCGTTTTGTCCTGTTCTCAAGCGGAGTCCAGACAAACCTGACCAATGCGATATTAAGGAGCCTCGCCGGCATTATCCACCAGCACATATCATAAAACATTATCAACTTCTGGATATAGTGGACAGAGAGCTCATGGTTGATGGCATAATTTACCGAAAGGTTGCCGCACGAGAGCAGCAACAGTGGCCAGAATGCTATTCTTATAAACCATGATGATGCAAGCCAGAACATCCCCTTGAGTCGTGCATCCATAAGATAGGCCACAAGGCTTCCAACAAGGCCGAATATGCCGATGTAAATAAGATACTCTCCTGGCACAAGAGATCTGAAATCTATTCTGTCTTCGCTGAACACCACTCCGTAATCGATGCGTGAAAAATCAGGATCTGCCGCCCCATACCCGACGTACATGGGACTGCCAAGAGAAGATGTTGTGAATATACGCTGGGACAGCCATGCGTCGTCAATCCTCCATCCAAGGGCAGGATTCAGTGCCCGTCTGGCGTTGAGCTGTCTTCTCAGAGTCATCTGTTTATCAAACCCCATACCAAGCATGTCAGCAACATAGATAACATTGTTGCGGTTAAGGTTTTTATGGTGAAATGAAAGCCCCATCAGACGCTTGCCATAGCTCAGTTTGGTATCAAGAAAATCAAGTCCAAAGCGTGCTTTGATCCTGTAAAGCCTGAACGAGATATCCTTGTCCTCAGCTTTTTCAACAGGCTCTGCGAGTTTAATCTCCTCAGCCGCGTTTAAAAACTCAACTTCAGCGGGATTGAATTTGCCCCGATATCGAAACCAGATTGACAGGCCAATTACAGCACTGTAGGTTTCAAGATTAATATCTGTCATTTCATGCACCTCTATTCCAGTATAGATTACATTGGTTTTGTACATGAAACGGTCGTTTACATAGAGCATCCTGCCACTTTTGAGCTCTTCAAAATAGTTGACGGAACTATTGCTTTTAATCGGCTGAAGCTGGGTCGGGGCTGCTATAATATTGCTGCCGTTATAAATGCCTACCTGTATAGGCTTTTGATGTTTGTCTGTGCCGGAAAACCAGGTTTTGCCGGTAACCCCGTCAAGAGCTTTTTCAGGAGTTGTCATGGAACCTATATATTTGTTGACTGCGAAACGGAAAGCCTCTGTTGAAGGATCCTGGCCGGAGTCATCTTTCAGGATTCCCGTGATTGCAAGTTTCGCGGCATCATAGGCATAGGCTGCAATCCAGTCAGGAGCTGTACCATATTTTTCCATATATTGGTTTTTGAACTGCTGCGCATCGCCTCCTGCCGTGTCGTAAAGAAGGGGTGCTGACATTACAATACTGTCAGTATATGATGCTATTTTGTCACGATCACGATCTTTTATAATTTCTGAAATTGCTTCTGTAAAACCTGCTGTAGCAACAACATCAGTACCTATTATCAGGTTTTTTATGCCGGAATTTCTTGCCTGAACTACAAAATTTGCGGCCGAGGAGGCATCTCCTGCAAAAAATATGGTGCCAAGATCCTTGAGATCTTTTATCTGTGAAATTATCTCACCAATAGAGGCTACGGGATGTTCAGGATTGAATTCATGTGTATAATGAATTTGAGTTCCAAATCTTGCATAGACAGAACTGAATGCTTCTGCCATCTTTTTGCCATGGGGTGAACCAGAATGGATAATAGTGATAATTTTGTTTCCAAGCACATTTCGGGAATAGTTTGCAATAAAACCGGTCTGTCTTGCAAAATCAGTAACAGTTGAGAAGGTTCCAGGATGTTTATCTTCTGTTGATTCTGTGGATGCGATGTTTATTAATGCAATGTTGTGCTTTTCATATATTTTTGCAACAGATTCAATATCCTCAGCTCCCATGTAACTTACAACGGCAACCATTTTTTCCGTCTGTGCAAGCTTGTTCGCAGAATTTACAACACCCTGGGAACTGTTCAGAGTGTCTGCTTGTTTGAGTTCAAGGCGTATATTCTCGATAGATTTATCTCTATTGATTTCGTCAATGCAAACATTGATTCCCCGTTCCATTGATTTTCCTATACCAGACTCCACCCCTTCAACCGGGGCTGAAAGTCCAATGTGATATATCTTGTCACCATGTGAAGTGAATAGTGTGCTTTTTACAATCAGCGAACCAAGGGTGCTCAAAACCACAATAAACAGAATTATAAGTGTTAACCGGTAGTGTTGTTTCACTTTGACTCCTCGCAAAATTTAAATATAAAGCTCTTTATGCGAAAGTCG
>JADFYT010000436.1 GCA_015232935.1 Desulfamplus sp. | reverse complement strand
AAGAATTACAAATGAACCTTGCTGATATAGGCTGTATTCATACTCAGAAAAAGGCGGCCTAATTGGCGAAGGTATTGTCAATCAATTCAACTATTTTTAAATCCTTGATTACTCCGGACACCAAACCAAAATGATCCAAACGCTTTATATCCAGCATTGCTTACCTCTCTTTGTCTGTGTTAATTTGAGGCATAGCATATTCAATTTTTCAGAAAATGCAACTGCTCAATGTCGGTTTCATGTGTATTTTGAAATCATATATTCTGTTCTATGAAAGGCACTCCAGAAACTCTGTTTCTCTATATCTGCTGAACAGCTTTTCCGGTAAATGCTGGGTTACTGCATAAAGATTTATCTTTTCCGCTTGATTTTCAGGGTTTCTCATGACTTGAACGATACGAGATTATGCGGTTGGCTTTCTGATTAATTCAATTGTCTCCAATCAAGTTGCATTGACTTATACTGTTATTTCTTCTATGAATGGCAGTCAAATAAACAATTTTCGGTTTGATGCAATCCGGTTGGATTTTAAATTTTGTCAATTTTGAGGAGAGCGATCTTATGTTCAAAGCAAATTTACCAAAAGTGACGTGGTTCAGCCTGTTCATGATAACTTTATCCCAGTTTATATACACATTTTCCACGATCGCGGCAGCGGACATAACAGACAAGACAACTCAGGAGTCAAACAGGAAAACTGGTGTTTTTGTGAGTATCCTGCCCCAGAAGTTTTTTGTAGAGCAGATCGGAAAACAGAGAGTAGATGTCAAGGTGATGGTTGAGCCAGGAGCAAGCCCTCACACATATGAGCCAAAACCTCGACAGATGGCTGCCTTGTCAAAGACCAGAATCTATTTCTCGGTTGGACTTCCATTTGAAAAGGTGTGGCTTGGCAGAATATTGTCCGCAAACAAAGATATCAAGGTAGTGCCCACAGATGAGGGTATAGAAAAAATCCACATGACGGAGCACTATCACCATGACACAGAGCATGAACATAAGGAGTCAGGAACAAGTGACAATAATAATGACAGCGAACCGGACCCCCACATCTGGCTCGCTCCAAACCTTGTAATACTACAGGCACAACACATTTTAAGAGCCTTGAAAGATATTGATCCCGACCATGCCCGATTCTATGATTCAAACTACAAATCTTTCGTATCAGAGATTGAAAAATTAGATGGACAGATCAAAGAGATCCTTGCAACTAAAAAAGGAGTCAAGTTCATGGTTTTTCATCCATCCTGGGGATATTTTGCACGGGAATATAATCTTGAACAGATGCCAATTGAAATAGAAGGCAAGGCTCCCAAACCATCCCGGCTTCAAGAATTAATAAACCTGGCACGAAAGAAAAAGATATCTGTTATATTTGCCCAACCCCAATTCTCAATCAAGAACGCACGGCAGATAGCACGGGAGATAAATGCAGAGGTTGTGTTTGCTGACCCCCTTGCCTACAACTGGTTTGACAATCTACGTGAAGTTGCACACAAATTCAAATCAGCATTACAATAATCCGCATGGCAGATTGACCCGCAACAACCATGAGCAAAAGCCTCAATAATTACAGACAGTTAATCTTCATAAACTTAAATAGACTTAATAAAAACGATAAACATATGGCTAAAACATGGATAAAAACAACAAGTCTGAAATGACTTCTCCTGTTGTAAAAATACGGGGACTCTCTTTTGCCTATAACGGTCAAGCGGTGCTTAACAATGTGACTCTCGATATCCTTGAAGGAGACTTTGTAGCCATGATCGGCCCTAACGGCGGGGGAAAATCCACTCTTCTGAAACTTATGCTGGGTCTTCTCAAACCTGACAAAGGAGAGATCACAATAATGGGGCAGACACCAGGCAGGGCATCGTCCCTGATTGGATACGTACCCCAGGATGTAAACATAAACCGGGATTTCCCTATTACTGCACTGGATATTGTCCTTATGGGCAAGCTGAAACCACAAAAGCGATGGCAGCGTGAGAGTGAGGCAGATCGTAACCAGGCCATGGCAGCCCTTGAAAAGATGGGAATGAAAGAGTTTGCCGGAAGAAAAATAAGCAATCTTTCCGGAGGACAGCGTCAGCGAATTTTTATCGCAAGGGCTTTAGTTACCCGGCCAAGGCTGCTTCTTATGGATGAACCTACTTCCAGCATTGACACAAAAGGCCAGACAGACTTTTTCAACATGCTCAAGGAACTTAACAAGGAGATGACAATTCTTGTGGTGAGCCACAACCTTATGGTAGTCTCAACCTTTGTTAAATCCGTGATATGTCTGAACAGGCATCTTCACTATCACAGCAACGCACAA
>JADFYT010000435.1 GCA_015232935.1 Desulfamplus sp. | reverse complement strand
CAAAACATTTGACTACAAGGTTGATCTGGTTGCCCTTGCCGCATTTAACAGGTTTATGAAGTGTAGGGAAAATATATTCCTCTTAAAGGCAACTGAAGCCAAAAGACGGGTTCACAGTGCCTTTGAGAGGGCAGGTTTAGTAACTGGGCTGACGGAGGATGAACTCCTTGGCTCAAGCAAATCTTAAATCAGGTCATCTTCGTAAATTGCTTTGCAAGCATTGTCTTTCTGCAGAGTTTTGCCAGAAGGCCATTGGATATTTTTTAGACAGCGGGCACGGTCTGTTTTTTTAGCAAGCTGCTGTTCTTTTAAATCGTCCTCTTTAAAAGCATATTTATCATGACCGAAAATTGTGAGGTGGTTGGAATATGAATCAAAAGTACATGTTACCCCTGGCAGGCGTGTTCCTGCTCTTTCTGCTGGCATATGCAGGGGTTGAGGGAGCCGGACTTCAGTGGTTCTTCGGGATTGTCATTCCCTATCTTGCGGTTATTGCCTTTATATGGGGCTTTGTAAACCGCGTTATGGGATGGGCATCCTCGGCAGTTCCCTTCCGGATTCCTACAACGTGCGGACAGCAGAAATCGCTTCCGTGGATCAAACAGAACTGTATTGACAACCCTGATAAAGCATCCGGCGTGTTTATCCGCATGCTTCTGGAGATTTTTCTGTTCAGATCTCTGTTCAGGAATACAAAGGCGGCCTTCAACAGAGGCGAGAACAACAGACTCACCTATTCATGGGAAATATTTCTGTGGATCGGAGCACTGGCGTTTCACTACGGATTTCTTGTGGTGCTTATACGGCATCTCAGATTTTTTATGGAGCCTGTTCCGGCATGTCTTGCATTTCTTGAGTATGTTGATGGTATTGTACAGATCGGCCTCCCAGGTATTTTTCTCTCCGGCCTGGTGCTCCTTGCGGCAGCACTTTTTTTGCTTGCAAGAAGGATCTTTGATGTCAAGGTCAGCTACATATCCCTTGCTTCAGACTACTTTCCGCTGTTTTTGATTATCGGAATCGCGGCAACCGGTATAGCCATGAGATATTTTACAAAAGTAGATATCACCGGAGTAAAGGAATTTACAATGGGTCTGGTAACCTTCCATCCCGTTATTCCACCGGGAGTCGGAGGCCTTTTTTATGCTCATGTTCTTATGGTAAGTGTCCTGTTTGCCTATTTCCCCGTAAGCAAACTCATGCATGCCGGAGGAATATTTTTGAGTCCCACAAGGAATATGGCAAACAATACCCGTGCAAAAAGACATGTTAACCCCTGGAACTATGCTGTGGACGTTCATACTTATGAACAGTATGAAGACCATTTCAGAGACAAAATGATCGAAGCTGGGCTTCCAGTGGACAAGGAGGAGTAATAGATGTCTGACGAACTTAAACCCGATGCCCTATTGGACAGGATAGATTACACACCTGCTGCTGGCAGCTGGATGGATAGCACTGTCCAGATCATGCCCGGGATGTACTGCTATGCTGCAAAAGCAGAGAGCGTTGAGACCCTGGGGCTTCCAAACGCCAGAACATGGAACCCTCTGGAGGATGACTGGAAGCTGCCTGAAAACTGGCAGGAGATTATCCATAACGGCATCAAGGAGCGGCTGGAAAAATTCAGGACATTTAAAGTGTTCATGGATATCTGTGTCCGGTGCGGTGCCTGTGCAGATAAATGCCACTTCTTCCTTGGAACCGGTGATCCCAAAAACATGCCGGTACTAAGAGCCGAGCTTTTGCGTTCTGTTTACAGAAATGATTTTACCAGGGCTGCCCAGATTCTGAAAATGATTCCAGGTGGAGACAAGCTGTCAGGTGGAAGACCAATGACTCTTGATGTGCTAAAAGAGTGGTGGTACTACTTTTTTCAGTGCACCGAGTGCCGCAGATGCTCTGTCTTCTGCCCATATGGAATTGATACTGCAGAAATCACAATCATGGCAAGGGAGATATTTAACCTTCTGGGATTGAATATAGACTGGATCGCAACACCTGTTTCCAACTGCTACAAAACCGGTAACCATCTTGGTATTCAGCCTCATGCCTTCAAGGATATGCTTGAATTTTTTGCAGAAGATATTGAGGAGATCACCGGCATAAATGTTGAACCTCAGTTCAACAAAAAGGGTGCTGATATTCTTTTTATCACCCCTTCAGGTGACGTATTCGCAGATCCAGGCACATACACCTGCCAGGGTTACCTGATCCTCTTTAAATATCTCAAAGACAGATATGGCCTTGATGTCACCTGGAGTACTTATGCATCTGAGGGAGGAAATTTCGGTTTCTTTACATCTCATGAGACCATGAAGCGTCT
>JADFYT010000434.1 GCA_015232935.1 Desulfamplus sp. | reverse complement strand
GATACAGGTATATGCAGTGACTCGGTTGACATGGAACTGCGGCGGCCTGAAGTCCAAAAAAAAGTTTCTATTGCCTTTAGTAATGATGGCGTAAACGATTGGAAGAGGGTTGGAACGCTTGATCATTACTCAGGAAGTCTTTATGACGGTGGCTATGGTGACCTTGTTGAGATAGATATGGATCGTTTTATGGCTGTTTATTACTTATGCGACTACGATGCATCTCCATGGATTGAATCCGCTCTGTTTTCATATAACCTACATGGCAGATGACCTCCACAATCGAAAAAATGATATCCACAACAGTTACATCTATCTCCATATTCAGAAGCTTTGATGTAAGAACTGTTCCAATATAACCACAACCTCCTGTCAATAGAACATGCATCTTGATCTCTATCTCTCCTATCTTAATAAAGTGTAAACAATGAATATCAATCAGGGTTTGTGAATATAATCCGACTTTTGGTTCCTAAGGATATTCAAGTTATCCTTTACCCACGCGATACACTCTTCAATTCCCTGCTCAAGAGTAATTTCATCTTTCCACCCCAGCGTCTCTTTGGCTTTTGTGCTGTCCAGAAGATAAGCCGCGTCTTTGCCTGGCCTATCTTCAACCACCTCCACACAAGACTCGAAATCAACCCCTGTCTGAAGCACAATCATCTCAACAAGTTCTCTGATAGAGATGTTTTTTGACGTTGAAAAATGAAAAATATCGCCGTCAGTACCATTTAGAGCCGCAAGCAAAGTTCCTTGAGCAACATCACGGATGTGGATAAACGAGCGAACCGAATGACCGCCACCGTGAAGCTGGAGTTTTCTCCCTGTCAGAAAAAAAAGCACTGCCCTTGGAATGATTCTGTAAAGCTGCTGCCCCGGCCCATATACATTTGCGGCACGGGTAAATACAACCGGAAACCCATAATTTTTATAAAAACTGTAAAGACTCATATCAGAAGCAGCCCGGGAAACAGCATAAGGTGTGCTAGGATTGTACACTCTGCTCTCTTTGACAATCCCTTGACAGGAGCCATAAACTTCCGGTGTAGAGATATGCACATATTTTTTTATAAATAGGAATTTCCTCAACTGATCATGAAATTTTACCATTGCAACCACATTGGTCTGAAACCACTCTTCAGGTTTTATCCAGCTTTCTGCTACCATGCTTTGAGCTGCAAAATTGATCACATATTCCGGTTCAAACCTGCCAAGAATCTCCATGATTTCATACAGATTATAGTTTATATCCAGCTGATAAAAATCAAAGCTGCCGTGACCATTTTTTATAACTTGTCTGTAGGGTAAAAAAACCGGATGCGGTTCTGAAGAACGACTGATTCCAAGCACATCAACTCCCTGTTCAAGCAGATATGCCACAAAACTTGCCCCTGAAAATGAATTGCTTCCGATAACGGCAATCCTGTTACCCATTATTATTTTTATCCTCTGCTATGTTTTTATTCGCTCTCACTATATTATACATTTGCTTATCCATCGTGCTTCTTATCGTTCAAGATATCCCGTTCTGAAAAACCTTATACAATCTATAATTGTAGATCTCGTAAAAAGTCCTTAATGGGCATTTTTCAGCACAATAACCAGTTGATTTTATTGAACGCCGATTTTGGTGAATTGACTTTTTACGAGACCATCATAATTAGCTATCTTGTTTTTCCTGCTTCACAGAGTGTATCCCCTGTTCTTTTAAAAAAAGGGTCTCAATAACAGCATGGAGTAATGCCTCATGACCCACTTCAACGATACCGTAAAGGGAGGCAGGCAGGTAAAATGCTATATCATTTTTTCCTGTCCAGAGTAGATTATTCTGATGGAATCCTGAAAGTGTGACAAGATGCATCCCCTTTTTTCGGGCCAATTCAGCACATACAGCAATATTTTCCGAATTTCCGGAGCTGGATATGGCAATCAGAAGATCACCCTTATTCGCCAGTATCTCCAAAGGGCGCTTAAAAACATTTGCATATCCAAAATCATTGCTCATGCAGGTCATAAGCGACGAATCATTCAGTGACATTGAGCGAAGTTTCAATTTGTTTAGCATATCCTGAGAAAGATGGGAACATATGGCCGCACTCCCACCGTTTCCCACCCACCAGACAGTACAATCGCTCGCTCTGACCTCTAATAAACGCTGCTCAAGAGCCAGGAATCCCTGTTCTTTGTGAACCGACTGATTACCAACACGGCACTCTACACGACTCAGTACCATTTGAAGCTCTTCCAGCCAACTTTCCGGTTGTAATGGATTGTGCATGTAAACCCCCATTAAAAGAGTCAGGTTATTTCAGCAAGATGCGGTCGAAACTGCGGGCC
>JADFYT010000433.1 GCA_015232935.1 Desulfamplus sp. | reverse complement strand
CCGAACGGCTCTCTATAAAACTGGCAACACGGGACAAAAGATCATCATCAACAAGCTCGCTGTGATGTAATTTCTTCAAAAGGATTTCTACAGCTTCCGTACCTTCTTTCAAAGAGATTTCAACCTTAGCTGTCCCGCTGCCTCCAGTCCCGCCATCTTCAGAGGCTCCTCCACCTTCAGAGGCTCCTCCACCTTCAGAAGTTCCCTCACCTTGAACAGCTACCCCGCTTTGCACGGGAAGAACGATTCCGGTTTTTCCTGCCGGAATTTGCACAAGTTTTTGAAGCTCCCTGAAGGCGGTTTGAACAGCATCATTTAATTGTAAAATCAAAGATTCCGTGATTTTTTCATTTTTCTTATACGCATTGTCAATATCTGCTGCGACTTGTGCCAGTTCAGCAGCCCCAAGAGTTCCGGCAAGCCCTTTAAGTGTATGAGCCATTGTCCGTCCCTTTTGTTTGTATCCATCCTGTTCATCGGGATGGTGTTCATTGCGAAGTTGCTCATTGGCATGCTGCTCATTTTCATTTCTGAGTATTTGTGCCATATCGCCAAAATCACTAACAAGCTGATCTTTGAAACGAAGCAGCAATTTATTGTAGAACACAGGATCGCCAGCAACAGAACGCAACCCCTTTTTAAGATCAAAACCCTCTAATGATTCAGGAAGTATTGATGGAGAGGATAAAGATTTAACACCATGCTTGCCAGCAGAATAATCATGTTTTTCCACAGCAGCATCTTTGCACGGCTCATCAGCGTATTTATCAGGACTGAGCCATTTTGACAGGAGTTGATAGAGTTCTCGTTCATCAACAGGTTTTGCAAGATGGCCATTCATGCCAGCCTCTCTTGCCTGCCTTCTATCCTCCTCCATAACTGCTGCTGACAGGGCTATAATCGGAAGATCACCAAAATCTTGACGGATAATACGGGTTGCCTCAAAACCATCCATTTCAGGCATCTGAAGATCCATAAACACGATATCAAATCCGCTTTTATTGACCAGAGCACTCTCCTTGATCTTGGCGACCGCCTCTTTTCCATTGTCGGCAACTGTTACGCTGGCACCAGTCTTTTCAAGCCAGCATCTTGCCACCTCCTGATTGAGCTCATTATCTTCAACCAGCAGTATTGATGACTCCCTGAATGATGGCACAACTGTCTCTTGAACTGAGTGGCCAATCCATTGTTGTCCTTCCGTCACACTTGCTGCCATCATGTTCTGCTTTATAAACCCGCCGTTCTCCTGAACGCCTGAGACTTCATGGGACAGAGGCAGGGTAATATCAAAAAAGAAAGAGCTGCCCTCTCCTGGTTCTGATTTTACTTTCAGCTTTCCGCCCATGGCCTCTACAAGCCTGCTGCTTATTACAAGGCCAAGACCTGTACCCCCGTATTTTCTTGTCGTGGAGGTGTCTGCCTGGGAAAAGGCTTTAAACAGTTTTCCAAACTCGTTCTCTGACATACCCACTCCCGTGTCATTGATCTCGAACCTGAGATGGATATTCTCCTCATCCCTGCCAAGAGGAATTACATTGAGCTCCACATGTCCTTTTTCCGTAAACTTGATCGCATTGCCTATCAGATTTATGAAAATCTGACCCAGACGAAGGGAGTCTCCTGTGAAATAGCGAGGCATGTCAGAAGGAAAGTTAAAATAGAGTCGCAGCCCCTTATTGGAAACCGCGTCACTGAAAAGGGTATGTATCTGATCCAGAACATCATCAAGACAAAAGGTGTGAGAATCAAGTTCAAGCCTTCCCGCTTCTATCTTGGAATAGTCCATGATATCGTTAATAATTCCCAGAAGCATTCTTGAGGAGCTGTATATTTTATTCAACGAGTCACGTTGTTTTGCGTCAAGGCCGGTACTTTCCAGGGTGAGCCGGCTTAAACCGATCACCGCATTCATGGGAGTCCGTATTTCATGGCTCATGTTGGCCAGAAACTCTGATTTAGCCTTATTGGCCGCTTCGGCTGCCTCCTTGGCAAGAGAAAGAGCCTTCTCGGCCTGTTTACGCTCGGTTATATCCTGATGAGTTCCCTGCATCAAAACAGGCTTGCCATCTTCACTCCACTGTGAGACTTTTCCGCGATCCAGAACCCAGACCCATGATCCATTCTTGTGTCTCATTCGGCTTTCACACTCATAATAGGCAAGTTCTCCGGCAAAGTGGCGATTTATCAGCGATTCACTGGCCTTGAGATCATCAGGATGTGCAAGGTTCATCCATGTATCAATGGTTGTTGGTTCAAGTTCAGCAAGAGTATATCCCGCAATCTGTGCCCAGCGTTCATTAAAAATGGTTTTTCCTGTCTGAACATTCCAGTCCCATGTTCCT
>JADFYT010000432.1 GCA_015232935.1 Desulfamplus sp. | reverse complement strand
GGCAGAAACCGACGTATTAGTTGTAGGCAGCGGTCCTTCGGGTCTTTCTGCTGCAATTGCATCTGCAAGAGAAGGTGTCGATACCATGCTTGTGGAACGGTACGGCTGTTTTGGGGGAAATATCACTCAGGCCATGGTGGAGTCCATTGGATGGTACCGCCACGAAGGTACTGTAGAGTCAGAAGGGATCGGGCTTGAGTTTGAGGCACAGACCAGACAGTTTGGCGGAGAACGAAAAGAGCCCCAGTCAACAAGTCAGGTGCTGGAGGCTGATATCTTCAAATGCGTATCTGACAAAATGGTGGAAGAGGCCGGCATTGACAAATTTCTGCACTGCCTGGGCGTTGAAGCTCTGATCGAGGGAGATCGCATAACAGGTGTCATTACTGAAAGCAAAGAGGGGCGGCAGGCGATTCTTGCCAAACGGGTAATTGACTGCACAGGCGATGCTGACATTGCCTTCAGAGCAGGAGTTCTCTGTAATAAAGCACCTAAAAACAAACTGGAAGGGGTCTCTGTAAGTTTTGGATGCAGCGGCGTGAATCGTGACCGGTTTCTGGAGTATATAAAGAAAAATCCAGGAAATCTTGGACAGTGGGCAAGCCAAACCGCAGGAAAGGAAGAAAACCTGTTCAGCCCATATCTTTCCGAGCCGTTTGCAAAAGCCCGTCAGAACGGGGAAATTCCGGAAAACGTACTCACAGGCGGATACTGGAGCAGTCTTACCGACACCGGAGAAGCTACGTATCTGAACATGGTTTACATGCTGGGGCTTGACCCGACAGATTTAAAAGATCTCACCTTTGCGGAAGTTGAGGGTAGAAAACAGGCGATGCTGGCAATTAAAGCCTTGCGAAAATACACTCCAGGATTTGAGAATGCCCGTTTGAGGACATTTGGATCCTCTCTTGGAACCCGTGAATCCAGAAAGATTGCAGGACGCCACTCAATGACAGGGGATGAGGTAAAAAATCAGGCGAAATTTGAGGATTCAATAGGCATTTTCCCTGAGTTTCTGGATGCCTACGGAGTGGTGATTATTCCTACAACAGGCAGATATTTCCAGGTACCTTACGGAATCATGGTTCCCAAAGAGATAGATAATCTTCTGGTTGCGGGTCGCTGCGTGTCAGGCGACAGGATATCACATGCGGCCTTACGCCAGATGATGTGCTGTACTGTTACAGGCCAGGGTGCAGGTGTCGCGGCTGCCGTATCTGTAAAAGATGGCGTCTCAACCGGCGAGGTCAATATTGATCATGTCCAGAAAGCCCTGAAAAAACAAGGAGTCAGGATTGTGTAGGAGCATCAGTGGCTTTTAGCTGCAATTAGTGCTGATTGAAAGTCCTTAAAGTAATTATTTAACCATGAACCTTCTTTGAAGATCAATCAGGGTTCCTGACTTTGCAAAACAAGCAATATATTTAATAACATAGAGGAATAGTTATGAAAAATCTGTTAGACGGTATTGAAAAAATAACACTCATGGGCCCTGGCCCCTCCTGTGTGGATGATTCTGTTCTCAATGCAATGGCAAAAGATACTCTGGGGCATCTTGATCCTTCGTTCATAAAAATTATGGATGGCATAAAAGATAATCTCAAAACCCTGCTGCATACAGAAAACAGGCTTACAATACCTGTTTCAGGAACCGGTTCTGCCGGAATGGAGTCATGTTTTGTCAACCTTATTGAAAAAGGTGATCCGGTACTGGTTCTTGTCAACGGCGTGTTTGGAATGCGTATGCAGGATGTCGCCACAAGGCTTGGCGGCGATGTGGACACCCTGGAGTTTGCATGGGGCACTCCTGTTGTCGTTGAGGATGTAAAGAAAAAGCTGGCAGATAAAAAATACAAGATAGTAGCAGTTGTACATGCAGAGACATCCACAGGCGTAAGAAATCCTGTGGCAGAAATTGGAGAACTCCTCAAGGGCACTCAGAGCATATATCTTGTGGATGCTGTCACAAGTTTTGGTGGAATTGAAATCACCATGGACAAATGGGGCATTGATGTTCTCTACAGCGGAACCCAGAAATGTCTCTCCTGCCCGCCTGGCCTTGCCCCTATCTCCTTTTCGGACAAAGCGGTTGCAGCAGTTAAACAAAGAAAGACAAAGGTTCCAAACTGGTACCTTGACTTGACCATGATAATGAACTATTGGGAAGGTGAAACCCGTGCATATCACCACACTGCACCCATTAATATGCTCTATGGTTTGTATCAGGCTCTATATCTGATTGTCGAGGAGGGGCCAGATAATGTCTATAAACGCCATATGGAAAACCATAAACTGCTGGTAAACGGCCTCAAAGAGATCGGAATCAGCATGCTTGTGGATGAATTTTGCCGACT
>JADFYT010000431.1 GCA_015232935.1 Desulfamplus sp. | reverse complement strand
ATCCGCTTTCCTGACATGACTCAAGTGTACGACAAGAATCTTGCCTCAATAGCATCTGGTATTGCCAGAACTGCAAGAATTCCTGTACAGCATGGGGTTTATGCGGGACTTTTGGGTCCATCTCTTGAGACTCCTGCTGAAACACGTTTTCTCAAGACAATCGGAGCTGATGCGGTCGGATTCTCGACTGTCATGGAGGCGATTGCAGCAGTTCATGCTCGAATGAAAATTTTAGGACTTGCAACAATAACCAATATAAACAACCCGGATGCACCTGAAAAAGCCACGGTTGAGGAGATTATAACTGTAGCTCAACAATCGGCTAACCATATACATTCAATATTAAAAGGTGTTCTTGAAAATATTTGAAATAAAACATTTGAAGGGAAACAGAGACAAACATGACAAACATATATTGCATTCTGGTGGCGGCATTGAAAAACATGGCATGTAAACACATAGATATATTGCGTAAGAATACTGGCGGTGAGTCCAAATGAGTGAAATTGTGCTGATAAATATTAGCGGAAAAGATAGAAAAGGGATCAATTGCCGGTTTACCCATATCCTTGCACAATATAACGTAAATGTCCTTGATATTGGACAGTCTGTCATACATGAACATATTCTGCTTGGAATACTTGTCGAGATTCCGGTTGAGAGTGATTTTCCATCCATATTCAAGGATATACTCTTTGAAGGTTACAAGATGTCGCTGCATATTGATGTCCAGTCTGTGGAAAAGGAGCACTATGAAACATGGGTCAGCTCCCAGGGCAAAGAGATGCGCATCATAACTCTTTTGGGGAAAAAGGTGACCGCACACCAGATATCGAGAGTGGCATCTGTTATTTCAGACAATAATCTTAATATTGAAAACATCTCACGCCTTACCGGCCGTATCTCGTTAGACAAAAATATAGCCCGTGATACCCCGGCAAGGGCATGTATTCAGCTTTCCGTAAGTGGAAAACCATGCAACATAAAATCGATGCGAGGAGAGTTCATGAAGATATCCCGGGAAACCGGCATTGATATTTCATTTCATATGGACAACATCTACAGCAAAAACAGAAAAGTTGTGGTTTTTGACATGGATTCCACCCTTATTCAGGCTGAAGTTATTGATGAGCTTGCCAAGATTGCAGGAGTTGGGGACAAGGTTGCCGCGATAACTGAATCTGCCATGAAGGGGGAGATGGATTTCAAGGAGAGTTTCAGAAAAAGGGTGGCTCTGCTAAAAGGACTCAAAGCGTATGAACTTGAGAATCTTGCACAGACCTTGCCCTTGTCAGAGGGCGTGGAACTTGTGAGCAAGACCCTTAAGGATCTTGGATATAAACTTGGAATTCTCTCAGGCGGTTTTACATTTGTGGGCAATTACTTGAAGCAGAAACTCAATTTTGATTACATGTATGCAAATGAACTTGAAATCTCGAATGGAGAGGTGACAGGTGAGGTGACAGGTGAAATTATTGATGGAGAAAAAAAAGCCCGACTTCTCAGAGAAATTGCCGGCAAGGAAAATATATCAATTGAGCAGACCATTGCAGTTGGAGACGGAGCAAACGATCTGCCCATGATAACCATTGCCGGGCTTGGCGTTGCCTACCATGCAAAGCCTCTTGTCAGGGAGCGGGCCGCAAGCAACATTTCCAATGTAGGACTTGATGGACTTCTTTATCTGATAGGCATGCATGACAGGGAAATCAACAAGGTACGTCAGTCATGACCAAACCCTTATGATGGACAATAAATGGAAAACAAGCAGCTTTGCCGCAATTGTTATTGCGGGATTGAAATTCCTGAACAACAAAATAACTTCCAGATCCAAAGTGGTTGACTTTAGAATTACGTAAATATATATATCAAGAATATCAAATGGATATTAACCGTATCAACATGAAACAGAAAGGAAACTGCCACAATGAACATTCAGATTAAAATTGAAATAGACAAAGAGTTGACTCAAGCAGTGCAGAGCACGTTTGACAAGGTTGCAGAAAAAATAATTGGATTTGTAACTCTTTTTGAAAAAATTTCAGTTAAAACCGAAGATGAAAAGGACGAGTCAAATCCTGTTCCTATCCGGAAAAAAGATGAGGCCGAAGAGATTGCAAAAGATGAAAAAAAATCATTTTCTGGAGAGAGTTCAGAGAAGACAGGCAAAACTGTTGAACCTGAAAAAACAAAAGCAGTAAAAGCCAGAAAAAAACAAAAAAGCAAGACAGGTAGAAGTACAACAAATGTGAAAAAAAAGATAACCGTGCTGGAAACAGTATTTGATGCTATTAAAAAAAACAACAGCGGCATAACTGTTGAAGATCTGAAAAAAGAGACCGGATTTGAAGCCAAA
>JADFYT010000430.1 GCA_015232935.1 Desulfamplus sp. | reverse complement strand
TATGGCAATGCAGGGGCTTGGAAAACCCGGCATAAACATGGGTGGATTGCAGCAAGGGACACCGGTTGATACAAACTTTTTCTTTCCAGGGTACGCGGAAGGCGGTCTTTCAGGCGATCTGGACGGCACATCGCTTCGAGTCAACCTTTATCAGAGAATGCCGCAACTGCCGACCATGAACACTGTTGCACAGCTTATCCCAAGGCTTCGGATACCAGAGGTGTTTCTTGATGGAAAATGTGAAGGATATCCGACAGATCCAAAGACAATTGAGGGTCAGTTCAAAAAATTTGCCTACCCTGCCCCGGGATACTCTCCTGTCAAGATGTACTACAAATATGGAGGCTCCCATTTCGGGACAATGCCTGATTCAAACCGCTATGTAAAAGCATACAGAAGCGAAAAACTTGAATTTGTTGTCAATCAGTCGATCTGGTTTGAAGGAGAGGCAAAATTTGCAGATATTATCCTTCCTGCATGTACCAATTTTGAACGGTGGGATATAGCAGAGACAGCCAATTCAGGCGGATACAGCCACCATCAATTTACACAGTGGAACCACAGGATCATAACATTTCAGCATAAATGCATTGAGCCTCTTGGCGAATCAAAATCTGATTACCAGATATTTCTTGAGCTTTCCAAACGGCTTGATCTTGGAGCTCCGTTTTCAGAAGGAAAAACAGAGCTTGAGTGGTGCAGAAGACTTTTTGACGCAAGCGATCTTCCAAATGTTATATCGTGGAAAGAGTTTATCAAAAAAGGCTACTATGTTGTTCCTGCCCCTGATGAGGCTTTGCGTGCACCTGTCTCCTGGAGATGGTTTGCTGAAGGAAGAAAAAAGGATCTTCCTGAGCTATCGCCTCTTCCTTCTGACTACAGCGGGAAATGGAGAGAGGGGTTGCAGACCCAGTCAGGAAAACTTGAGTTTGAATCTTCAAGCCTCAAGCGTTACGATCCTGATGACCCTGAGCGCTCTCCCATATCAAAATATGTCAAGTCCTGGGAAGGTCATCACTCAGCAGATCTTTTCAAAAAATTTCCGTTGCAGATGATATCTCCCCATCCAAGATACAGTTTTCATACAATGTTTGATGCAAAAGATGGATTCATAAATGATGTAAAAGATCACAGGGTGTTGATAGACTGCCACTATTACTTGATCGTCAGGATAAATTCCAGGGATGCCAGGGTCAGAAAAATAAAGCATCATGATCTTGTGGAAGTTTTCAATGACAGAGGCTCTGTGATCTGTGCGGCAGATGTTACAGAACGCCTGATTCCAGGCACAGTGCTATCTTGCGAAGGTTCGGCACAGTATGATCCGGTTGATAGTCAAATAGCAGCAGAGAGGCCACCCTCAGACAGAGGTGGATGTATAAATCTGCTTACTCCGAGCAAAACCATAATAAAAAATTCGCATTCATCTGCTCCCAACTCATGCCTTGTTGAAATAAGGCTCTGGAACGAAAATTCAATTTCGGAAAAGGCAAACCATAGCACAACATCTGGAAAAGTGCTCTGGCACTCAAGTTCGAGAGAGGCTAATGGAAGTACAGATCAGGCAGCAGGTTCAAGCCTGTGCGGATCAGGAGGTGAGAAGTAAAATGAAAAGACGGTGCATGGTTATTGATATTGAAAAGTGCGAAAACTGCAACAACTGCTTTCTTGCATGCAAGGATGAGCATTATGGAAATGAGTGGCCAGGCTATAGTGTGAGCCAGCCCCTTCACGGCCAACGCTGGATGAACATACTGAAAAAAGAGCAAGGAGAGTTTCCTTATATTAAGGTAGCCTATCTTCCAGTACCATGCTTGCACTGTTATGTGCCTTCTTGTCTTGAGGAGGATTCCTATAAAAGTCACAAGATATACAAACGAGAGGACGGGATTGTTATCATTGACCCTGAAAAGGCAAGAGGAGATAAAGAACTTGCTCAAAGATGCCCCCATGGTGCGATATGGTGGAACAAAAAGAGACAGGTCGCCCAGAAGTGTACGATGTGTGCCCATCTTCTTGATGACGGGTGGAAATCTCCGAGATGCGTTCAGGCATGTCCAACCGGTGCCTTGACATTCCAGAACCTTGAAGATGATGATCTGGACAGCTTTATAATTTCAAACAGACTTGAAAATCTTCCAGACAGTCTTTCAAGGAGGCAATCTCATAAAACTGTTCAGACTGATAAAACCGGCATAACCTCACCTGTCCGGACTCAAGCAACATGCAATTTTGCATCATTTGAGGTTTGTTTTATTGAACCTTGTTTATCCTTTTTTTGAGTTCATATCCACGTAATGCCGATAAAACAGCTTTTTTCCAGTTGCACTTCAATGGATTGGGATCTTTCAATGGATTGGGA
>JADFYT010000042.1 GCA_015232935.1 Desulfamplus sp. | reverse complement strand
AATTTGAACTTCTACAGTGATAAGTATTGAGGGATAAACTGTCATTATATTAACTGAGCTTTCTATATCTTTCTTTGCTATAAGCTTGTAGACTTGAGAAAACCTTAAATATGCTTTAATTTTTTTTCTGACTTTAAAGATGGTTTCATTGACAAAACCTTCGGGTATTTTTTCCTGAAAACTTGCCTTGATCCGGTTGGTGATTTCAAGAACGGGTGTCAGAGCATCTTTTGACGTCTGTACAATGTCATTTTTCTGCTCTTGAATCTGCTGTGCTCCTGTCTCCTGGTTCGTGCGATATGAGACATATAATGACTCAATCCTCTTTTGCAGCTTCTCGTATGTCTGCTGAAGTTTGGTCTTCTCTTTTTCAATGCTGTTTATCTCTTTGTCCGTAATCTTTATTTGATCAGGGAACTGTTCACCCAAGGCTGCCAGCCGTTTGAGTTCATTTTCAAGGATGATGACCTCGCTGTTGAAGATAATCATATAATCATACAGCTCTGGAATAAAATCATAGGTAAACCTGATAACCTCTTCTGCAAG
The DNA here is from genome assembly GCA_015232935.1 of Desulfamplus sp. Classification (GTDB taxonomy): domain Bacteria; phylum Desulfobacterota; class Desulfobacteria; order Desulfobacterales; family Desulfobacteraceae; genus Desulfamplus. The sequence goes on along the minus strand of JADFYT010000042.1, from coordinate 11,658 downwards.
CAGAACATTGGCAAGCTCCTGTTGAACATAAATTTTTTCTTTGTCACCGCTCTTTTTTGAAAAATATATTTTGTACACAACAAACCCTGCCACACCAACAGCTAAAAGTGTCAGCACAAGAAAGACAACCAGAAGTTTCTTGTTGGCAAAAAGCTTCCCTGGAAAAATTTTCCACTTTTTTTTGCCAGATGGTGGCAGTTCGGCAGCCGGCACAATATCGGAGTTGTCACCTTTTTTCTTCCCTCCCTTTTTTTTGCTATCCTTCGGATTCTCCTTGCTGACAGCATCATCTGAGGAGGGAGACTCGTTTTTTTTCTTTTTTCCAAACATAGTCGAGTAAAATCTCTATCCTGAATTTTTCTTGCACTGATCGGCTGCTGATTATATAACAGCCATAAATCAAACGAGTGTAGGTTGCAGCCTGTTTATGCTTAATTACTGAGCCTGCTGATGCCTGGTTACTGTAGGATAGTAACGTTGCTACACACCCTGATACCATGAATAAAATGCCCAAAGCATATTAACAATGTATCAATAGACATTCAAATCGGATAAAATGTGTTTTAACACAAGAAACCCTGAGTTGAAACACAAAAACGAAAATATAAAGGAGTCTTTTTATGAAACTTTTATCAAGTAGCAGCAATTATATTAAATTTATACCAGGTCTGATCTTGACCTTTTTTCTTTTATTCATCCACGCTCTTGTTTTATCCATCCACACTCTTGAAGCCAACGAATCTTCTTTTCAGACGGCCAATACAAAAGGAACCATCTCCTCTGGTTCCTCCGGGACATATTCTTCCGGTACCTATTCATCCGCTGTCGAGCCTGAAAGAATACCATCATTGGTAAAAAGTGCGAATTATTCAGGCTCGCTCGATTTTTGTGGAAGCCGGATACCACTTCATATTCATGATGTCAGGGAAAGGCTTGAAAAGGAAATGCTTCTGATCTTGTGGGACAGGGCACAGGTGATTCTGTGGATAAAGCGTGCATCACAATACTTCCCGCACATGGAAAAAACTCTCAGAGAGTACGGCCTGCCACTGGATCTAAAGTATGTGGCAGTGATTGAAAGCGGCCTTAGATCCCAGGCAGGATCTCATAAGGGTGCTGTGGGAACATGGCAGTTCATGCCTGGCACCGGTCAGGATTACGGATTAAGGATTGATGATAACATTGATGCCCGCAAAAATCTGATCGAATCTACAAGGGCAGCATGTGACTATTTCAGGAAACTGTACGCAAGATTCAATTCATGGCCACTTGCCCTGGCAGCCTATAACATGGGAGAGAATGGCCTTGCAAAAGAGATGGCCCAACAGGAGGTCTATGATTATTACAGGCTGTATCTTCCACAGGAGACCCAAAGATACGTCTTCAGGGCAATTGTGGCACGGGAGATAATGGAAAATCCGGCAAAATATGGTTTTTTCTTCTCTAAAGAGGACTATTATCCTGTCCTGGATTTTGCAAGAGTCACTGTAGATTGTCCCGCAAGAATTCCCTTGACATTAGTGGCAAGGGCCGCAAAAAGCTATTTTAAGGAGATAAAGGATCTGAACCCTGATATACGTGGATATCATCTTGAAAAGGGCAGATATTCAATACTGATCCCTCCTGGAATGGATAAGGTTTTCTATCAGGAGTTCGCAATGGAGTTGAACAGATATCAGGCAGGTTCTGGTCAGGCTATTGGGCAACAATCAGGAAATACTGGAGCGGGGAGCAACAATCACAAAACTTTGAATACCATAAGGCAGCAATCCAGCAAGGAGGAGAAAAGAGCTTCTTCAGGAGCAAAATCATCTAACCGCTATCATGTGGTCAGAGTCGGAGACAGCCTTACAGGAATAGCCCAAAGCTACGGAATCTCCTTTGATACGCTGCTCAAACTGAATAATCTTGCCAGGAAGAGTGTAATTCATCCCGGGCAGAAGCTGATTGTCAGACCCTGATGAACCGGTTTTAAATAACGTTCATGCCCTGATTTAAATAACGCTCATGCCCTGATGAACACAACGAAAAATGAAAGTCTCAGCAATTACAGATATCTAATAAGGAATTTGACATAAAACTTTGCTCATTTCAGAATATTCCGACCTTGAAGGACGGCGTATATATAGTTTTCCAGATAATTAATCTGGTGAAAATGCTGACCGAAACCGCTGGCAAAGGGCTTGTCTCGCCAAAAGACTTTTCTGGAAATCTATAGTGCAGCCGGTAAAAAGGTTTGTCCCTCATAAAACATCAATTAGTCATTGTGTTTAAAGATGTCAATTGAAGATTTTTTTTACAAAAATACTTAATTTAAAGGTTCTTTATGATAACTTTATCTGTATCCAGAAAATGGAATATGTTAATAGTAAGCCTGTCAATTACTGTAACAATGGTAGTCTTAAATTGTATTTTTTTGATTAATATTGTCTATTGTGGCGATAAAGATGCCTTCTCCAAACTTCGTCTGCATGGTTACGGTACAATAGGATACAGCATCGATGATAAAACCAACCTTGCCCCTATGCGTGACTTCAGCCAGAATCCTGACCGCAAGTTCAGCAACAATGGTACCTGGAAATTGGATTCAAGATTGGGAATGCAGGCAGATTACCGCTTCAGTGACAAAATGGAATTTGTTCTCCAGGGGGTATTGAAAGATCAGATTGACCAGACGCCCCGAAGCTATCTTGAGTCTGCCTATATATCCACAAGTCCATATACCTGGATGGACATAAGGTTGGGGCGTCTTGGATATGATGCTTTCATGATGTCGGATACCAGAAACATCAGCTACGCATACCTTTGGGTACGTCCTCCGCCTGAGTTTTACGGCTGGATTCCTGTTTTCTCGGTAGATGGAATGGATGCCACCTTCAGAATTAACCAGGGAGATGCTCAGTGGCGCATAAGGGCTCAGGCAGGAAAAAGCAGAGATGTCTCTTTTCCAATGGGTGAGAATGATACTTATGACGTAGAAACAGATGACTGCTATACATTTACAATCTCAAGGCAGTCCGGTTCCATGCGTATAAAAGCAGGATACTCCAGTTTCACTGCCATAAATGAAGCTCGGCCATTTATAGCTTTGCAGGGCGGTCTGGATGCAGTTATTAAAGCTACCGAAAATGCTTTTCCTGATATCAATACGGAATCTTCAAACCTTCGTAAGAATCTTTCATTCAAGGATATTGATGTCAACTATATTACAATCGGTGCTGCCTATGATGATGGAAAATGGGTTGCCCAGGCTGAGGTGGAACGTGCTGAATCTACCTCTGAAACATTTCCACTTGGCTATATGACATATTTGGGATTTGGATACCGACTGGATGATTTTACTCCCTATATTCTTTTAAGTGGAACCTTTCCAGGAAAAGATTTTCGCACGCCATCCAGTGACTGGAGCCCGATTAGACAAGAGGAGTTTCATGCCAGAGCACTCAATGCAAGCAACAGTACGCGGATAGAACAGAAAACTGCCTCTCTTGGTATTCGCTGGGACTTCCATAACCAGGCCGCACTAAAACTGCAATGGGATAGAACATACGTTGATCCCTGGGGTTATGCCATGTGGTGGCTGACACCGGAAACCCGTACACATTCAAGCAAAATCAATACAGGAACAGTAAGCCTGGATTTTGTATTTTGAAATTAACCAATTAAAACCATTTTTTTGAGAAAAGCCCCTGAAAATGGGAATGCACTTAAAGAAGGTGTAAACCGGCAAATGAAGCATGACGAAAAACTGACAGACATTTTTATACGGGTGTAAAAATTCCAATGATCTATCCAGGTAAAAGCCTTCAAAACAGACTGGTTCTCTATGTCTCACTTGGTTTGATGATATTTTCCGTTATTGCAGGAATATTTACCTATAGATACGCATACCTGCGGCAGCTTGAGATAAGCAGGGAATATCAAAACCAGCTCATACTGACAATTCAGTCCCAGGCTGAAGTCGCGGTATTTGCAATTAACGACCAGATCGGACGAGAAATCCTGAATGGTATCCTCACTACCCCTCTTTTCAAGGGTGCCAGGATAGAATCTGTCGATTTTTTTAACCTTGAGGAGACCGCTGACCCCAATATTGATTTTAGCAAAGGCAATGTATATCCTCTTTTCTCGCCTGTTGATAAAAAAGAGAGAATTGGCTCGCTAATAGTGGTACAGAACGAAAAATATATCCGGAAAGAGGCTACCAAGGTCTCCTTTACACAGACTCTCCTTATGCTGTTGCAGCTTCTGATGGCTGCGGGACTTATTGTCTGGGTCTCCAGGCGGGTGTTGAGCCAGCCAATTTCCGATCTGGCAAACAGGGTGATCTCTATCCGGCCAGGCAGCAACTCCCATCTTTATATCAGTCAGACACATGTCAAAGACGAAATAGGCCTTCTGTCAAAGAGCATAAATTCCCTGATTGATGCCGCGGAATCTGCCCTTGCAGAAAGTCTGGAAGCACGAAAAAGTGCCGAAGCAGCTACCCGTGCAAAAAGCGACTTTCTGGCAAACATGAGTCATGAAATAAGAACGCCCATGAACGCGGTCATGGGATTTGCGGATCTTGTTCTTAAAACAGAACTCTCATCCAAGCAGCAGGATTACATTCAAAAGATTCAGTCCGCATCAAAATCCCTTCTCGGAGTAATCAACGACATTCTCGATTTTTCAAAAATAGAGGCGGGCAAGCTTGAAATGGAAAGTATTGATTTCAGGCTGGATGACATAATCAACAATACCGCAAACATGATATCTGTCAAAGCAGAAGAAAAAGGTATTGAACTTGTCAGCACTGTAGATACCAATCTTCCGCAATCTCTTGTTGGAGACCCGCTGCGTCTTGGCCAGGTGTTGATAAATCTTATTAATAACGCCGTAAAATTCACCTCTGCCGGACATATCTTCATCAAGGTGGAGCTTGTCAATGAAAATGGAGATACTGTCAATAAACATCCAGGTGAGCAATGCACGGTCAAATTTTCCATTTCCGATACCGGAATAGGAATGACCCTCACACAGATAACCAACCTGTTTCAGGCGTTTACACAGGCAGACAGCTCTATAACCAGAAAATTTGGTGGAACAGGTCTTGGCCTTACCATATCAAGACGCCTTGTCCAGATCATGGGCGGGGATATGTCAGTAAAAAGCAAGCCTGGAGAGGGAAGCACTTTCTCTTTTACCGCTGTTTTTAAAATCAGTCATAAAATTGAAAAAAACAGTTTTATACTTCCCGAGGCTCTTGAGGGTATAAAAATTCTTGTTGTTGATGATAACCCGATGTCAAGAGAAATTCTGACTGACCAGCTCATATCATTAGGTTTTGAGACTTTTGCCGTTGATTCCGGAGAAAAATCCTTGCAAGAACTTGTGCGGGCATCAGCGACAAAGCCTTATGACCTTGTTCTTATTGACTGGAAGATGCCTGGAATGGACGGAATAGAGACTTCAAGGAGAATCAGGCAAAATATGTGGATTGCGAAGATTCCCCGGATTATTATGGTGACAGCATTTGGTCGCGAGGAGGTTATGAGGAGAGCTCAAGAGGCTGGCATTAACGCTTTTCTTATCAAACCCGTTTTGCCATCCCTTATGCTGAATGCGATAATGGGTCTGTTTTGCAAGGATTTGGATTTGCCTAAAAAAACCGTCAGAATAACCTCGTTGGACGAACAACTGGAAACCAGAATAAAAAATATAAAGTTTGCCAGGATTTTGCTGGTTGAGGACAATGCTATAAACCAGCAGGTGGCAACAGAGATACTCCAGGGGGCTGACCTGATTGTTGATGTTGCGGAAAACGGGCTTGATGCTCTGGATAAGCTTGAAAAGAGTGTTTATGATCTTGTCCTGATGGATATTCAGATGCCTGTCATGGGAGGTTATGAGGCTACACGTATTATAAGAAAGGATGACCGCTTCCGGCAACTGCCGATTATCGCCATGACCGCGCATGCCATGACCGGTGCCAAAGAGTCATGCCTTGAGGCCGGCATGGATGGTTATGTTGCCAAGCCAATAGATCAGGCAGAGCTTTTCTCCACCCTTGCCACCTGGATAAAATCACGCAAAACCGACAAGGCTGATGACTCACTTCAAGATGGTGATTTGCCAGATAAAAAGAGTGCACTTGATTATAAGGACAATAAATTATCAGATAAAAACTTGAATCTGCAAGGCAAAGGGCCTGATATTCAGAATAAAAGGTTAGATATTCAGGATAAAGGGTTATATATTCAGGATAAAGGATCTGATGCTCAGGATGATTTAAACTTTGGTTTGATCGAAAGTCTGCCAGGGATTGATGTAAAATCCGCACTTAAAAGACTCAATGGAAATAAAAAACTATATCGCCAGCTCCTTCTTGATTTTGCCAGAAACTATGCTTTGGTTACAGAAGAGATAAGAGAGCATCTCGATAAGCAAGATTTGAATAGTGCCGAGCGTATTGCTCACACAATAAAGGGAGTCGGGGGAAATCTCGCGGCTGACGGAATATATAATGCGGCACGTGATCTGGAATACGCGATCGTCGAAAAAACCGGCAATTATGATGAACTATTGTCAGGGTTGAACAATGTAATGCGACCTTTGCTCGCCTCAATCAACAGGATTTCGGAACAAAGTCAAAACAGGAAAGACAAGACTGATTCTCCTGTTGATGTTCAAAAGGTTGCCCCTGTGATGGTCGAGCTTGCAGGATTTCTCGAGGGCAATGACGCAAGTGCCCTTGCATCATCAGAATCTCTTAAAAAGATTATGGAATACTCGGCATTCAAAGAAAAAATGATGGAGCTTGAAAACCATGTTGAGAATTTTGAATTTACATCCGCCCTCTCTGTTCTTGACAATATTGCCAACGAACTCAATATCTCTTTGAAATAATAACTTCTTTTTGGAATAAGTACCTGATCTCTTCGAGATATCAACCCGGTCTCTTTGAGATAACAACCTGTTGTTTTTATGCAAATAAAAAAATGGAAGCTCTTTCTGATAATTGTTGTTTGTGTGCTGTCCGCATCACTTGCGGCCATTATATTTCATATAATGAATGCGAGGATGTCTGCATATCCTTATGACACGGCACTGGATTACAGTTATGATTTTAATAGAACAGATGCTCAAATTGTCAATTTATACCTGAAAAACCAGAAATTCACCCTTCCGGTTCTAAATGGCTATCCATCCAAACATAAACCCGCTTACAGCAACACACATAACCCACCAGACAGCAACACGCATAACACCAGGCATGAAACTTTACCTTCCATCTACTCCGCTTTTCTTAAAATTAATGTCAACACAACATTTATGGGGAAATTTTTTCAGCCCGAAGTTAAATTAAGCACAAATAAACTTTTCATCTCTGAATATTTTGAAACAGGCTCACAGGGGACAAGGTATATAAACATCAGTTCATTGATCTCTCCCGATACCGGCGGCGTCAACGCAACAGAATCAAAAAAGCCTGGAATTGATATTGAATCCAAAAAATATGACATTGCTGTCAGTTCTAAACAAAATGGAGTTGAGGCCGGATCAAAAGAAGAGACCGGATCACAAAAAGATGGCATCGAGATTGTATTGAACGGGAAACGGATAAGCTTCAAGGATCAGCAGATCCAGTTGATTCTTTTTAAAAACAAGGATATCGCGACATCCAAAATACTCATTATCGCACCCCATCCTGATGATGCAGAGATTGCGGCTTTTGGTATATACAGCAGCAACAAAAACTCATACATTGTTACAGTAACGGCAGGAGATGCCGGAACCTATCAATATGATGAACTATACAGCAACAGGAAAAACCATTTTCTGAAAAAAGGAAAAATAAGGACATGGAACAGCATCGCAGTGCCACTGTTGTCCGGAATACCGCCTGAACAGGTTTTAAATCTCGGGTTCTTTGATGGAACTCTAAAGACAATGTTCAAATCAAATCCATCCAGTGTCAAAGCTTTATATACGGGTATCACAAACATTGATATCTTCAGAGAGCAGAACATCTCGTCTCTTGTCAATCTTCTGGAGGGAGGTTCCAACTGGAACGGACTGGTAAAAAACCTTGAACTCCTTATAAAAAAAATAGAGCCCGATATCATTGTTGCACCTTACCCCGCTCTGGACAAACACCCTGACCACAAGTTTTCGTCAATTGCTCTTTTTGAAGCCATAAAAAAAACAGGAACGCGAAGTGGAAGTCTCTACCTTTATACCAACCATTTTGTTTTAAATGAATATTACCCATACGGCAAAGCCGGAGGAGTAATCTCTCCTCCGCCCTTTTTTTCCAGGGATATAATATATTTTAACAGTCTTTACTCTCACCATTTATCTGCTGACAGACAAAAGGACAAAATTCTGTCCCTTGAAGCCATGAATGACTTAAGGCCGGATACAACATGGCGTTTTTCAGAGGATTCCATAAAGATGGCTGTTGCAAGTATCCGGCGGGATATTATGGGACAGAATGTGAGCTACTACAGAAGAGCTGTCCGCGATAATGAGCTCTTTTTTGTGGTTGATATCAACGACATTTATGATAGATATATTCTGAACCAAATCACAGGCCAGGACTTCATGCCGTAAAACCTGTCTTGCGGCAAGCCTGACACACAAAAGGAACAATAAGATGATTAGCATATTTAACTCGATATTGAACAAGAACAAAACGTCAAAATATATTTTTTTAAACCTGAGGAACTATAAACTTGTCTTTGTAATCAGCCTTTTGCTTGTAACCGGTTTTCTGGCTACAAGCCTTGCAAGTTTTTTTGTCTCCAGAACCTCGTTACGTGCCGAAATATCCCGCAACGAACTGCCTCTTACAAGTGATAATATCTATTCAGAACTCCAGCGTGATCTTTTTCGTCCTGTTTTTGTCTCTTCGCTTATGTCAACTGATACTTTTTTGCGGGACTGGCTTATCATGGGAGAGTCAGGAGAAGAACAGATAACCAAATATCTGAACGAGATAAAGACAAAATACAATACATTCACAAGCTTCTTTGTGTCGGACAGAACCAGAAACTACTACTACTATGGTGGAATTCTTAAAAAAATCTCTGAAGAAGAACCCAGGGACAGATGGTACTTCAGAGTAAGCAGGATGAAAGAGGATTATGAAATAAATGTAGATCTGGATATGGCCAACAAAGATGCCATGACAATTTTTATTAATTATCGGGTTTTTGATTATAACAAAAATTATATCGGTGCAACCGGAGTAGGCCTGACAGTCAGTGCCGTGAAAAAATTGATAGAACTCTATCAGGACAAATACAACAGAACCATCTATTTTATCGACAAAAACGGACAGATCAAACTGACAGGATCGGACTTTGGCACTGAAATAGATAATATTGCCGGGTTTGAATACTACCCGTTATTCAAAGAGAACCTTGACCCGCTGCTAAAGAATAATTCAAGCTCAAAATCGGAAAGTTCGTTTACATACAAAAAAGATGGTCAGGTGATCCACACAAACATCCGTTATATCAAGGAGTTTGAATGGTACCTTGTCGTTGAGCAGTCAGAAAAGGAGACGATAGAGCATATATTCAGGATTCTTCTTGTTAATCTCGGGATCTGCATCATCATAACAGTTGTAGTTTTGATTCTTGTAAATCTCTCTGTAAGTGCCTATCAAAAAAATATAGAGACATTGAGGGGAATTGTGCCGATATGCTCATACTGCAAACAGATACGAGATGATCAGGGTTACTGGAACAAGGTTGAGGCATATGTGTCAAAGCATACTGAAGCAAAGTTCAGCCACTCGATCTGCCCTTCATGCATGCAAGAGCATTACCCTGAAGAGTATGCGATCATAAAAAAGGAGAGGCCTGACGGTTCAAACAGGTTACTCAAGGAAGAGGATAAAAATCATCAAGAGTAAATATCAAAAACTCCGACCGCGAGATAGAACGCTCCGACTACATCTTAACTCCAAAACGCACCTGGTTTCTTCCGTTATTTTTGGCTTCGTACAGTGCCAAATCCGCCTTTTTTATGATTCTGTTGTAATCGGGATGACCGTTGTAAGATGCCACGCCTATGCTGCAGGTTTTGTTGATCTGCTTGTTCATAGGAAGCATGAACATGTGCGTTTCACATTTATACCTGATCTTTTCAGCAATACTGAGTGCCTCCTGGCTATCTACATTGCTAAGTACAATCAAAAACTCCTCGCCACCATAACGAAAAATAAAATCACTCGAACGCACCGAGAGCATCAGCAGCTCGGAAAACTGTTTTAACACCGCATCTCCGCCGTCATGTCCATAAGTATCATTCACCTGTTTGAAATGGTCAAGATCAAGCATAAGGATGGTATAGGGGAATCCTTGTTTCATACTTATGTTGGTCTGACGACGCAATATAGTATCAAGATAGCGTCTGTTGAATAGACGGGTCAGCGAGTCCATTCCGGTATCAAGCTCGATCACCTGGTCAACGATTGTGGAAATAAACCATGATGCCTTGGAAACAGTATTATTAAGTTCGCTTACACTGTCAAAAAAACTGGTTTCATTTCTATCTGCCCTGCAGTTAGCAGCCGTAAACAGGGCATCATCTATCTCCTGAATATATTTTTTCAGTTCAGCTGATATATTCACGGTATGAGAGAGAAAATCGGCTTTATAGATAACCCATAACCCGAAGCCTGAATACTGGAGCTTGGGAAGTTGATGCACATTAATGTCAGGAGTCTGGTAGAGGAAGGTCAAAGTATTACGAAGCCAGTCCAGCAATAATGAACGCAAACGTTCACATTCAATGGCTGTATTTTGGGTCATACCCTTCATTTTAAGGGATAGTTCATTTGTTTCATGAACCATTTCATTCAAGAAATAAGCTTCTGAAATCAGTGATACCAGAACATCAAACAGTTGTCCCACTACAAGAAAAGCCTGTGTGAAATTCCTGTGTTCAAGAACATAAGCAGCTTGGTTGCAATTAATGTCTGATTGACATTCTTGAGTAATAAAATATTGATGAATGCGAAGGTATATTTCACGCTTCATCAATCCTATGCCATATGTAAAATAGTTCAGGTTTATATTGATATTGGCGTGGATGGAGCCGATCCTTTCCTGTCGTTCGATCAGGGCTTTTATATCTTTTGCGGTGCGTGGCTTGAAAAAATCATGAATCCACTGTTTTTGGGACTCTTTCAAGTTTTTTTCAACAATAGCATTCTTGAGAATGGGGGTTATTTCGGGAATCTCAAGCAACTCCACATAAAAAGCATCCACAATCTGTGCAAGTTCGGGCTCCAGAAGATTACCTATTTCAACTAACAGTTCTGTATTCTCTTCATATAGCTGCTGGAGCTTCATGCTCAAAATTTCTTTGATACTCATCTAAATATTCTCCTGATCATTAAACTTTCGTGGCTATTATGCTGCCACCCCGAATCATGAAAACCAGAATGCATTTTCATGGTAAAGTAAATCATTAACAAACTTGAGCTTTTTAGAGCCTTTGAATTTTTAAACAGGCTCTCCCCCTTGGGGAATACAGTTGGAAAGCTCCGATTAAGGTATATAATCAAATCAAAATAAATGCTAAAATCAATAGTTCGGACAGTTTTTTTAACATTGAAATAAGATTGGACAAGAGTACTCCAAAGTTGGAATATTTGTTTAG
>JADFYT010000429.1 GCA_015232935.1 Desulfamplus sp. | reverse complement strand
CACGGTCTTGGTGAGATCGAGTCTGTGGATACAACCGCTCTCCTTGCGTGGCTTATCCATCTTAAAAAAGAGGGTCCCTCTGCAAGAACCAGGGCTCGGCATATTATCTCCATTCGGGGACTGTTTAAATTTCTGATCAAAGAAGAGATAATTAAAATTGATCCTGTAAAAAACGTGGATATCCCCAAAACAGGTCTTTATCTTCCTGATGTGATGACCATAGATGAGATTGAAAAGCTGCTTTGTGTGCCGGACAAGACAGTACCAAGAGAGCTCAGAAACGCTGCCATGCTTGAAATTCTATATGGTGCGGGGCTCAGGGTATCGGAACTTGTCAGGATGAAGGTACAAGATATTAACTTTGACGCAGGATTTGTAAGGGTGCTCGGTAAAGGTTCAAACGAAAGAGTTGTGCCGGTTGGCTCCAAAGCAAGGGAACAGACATTAGAGTGGATAAGAACCGGAAGGCCACAGATGCTTCAAAATACCACAAGCAGATACCTGTTTGTGGCAAGGGCAGGCAAACCCATGACACGCCAGGGTTTCTGGAAAATCATCAAGAGATACACTCTGAAAGCCGGCTTGCGACGCAATATCACACCACATACATTTCGCCACTCATTTGCAACACATCTTATTGAAGGAGGGGCAGATCTGAGGTCAGTCCAGACCATGCTTGGGCACGCTGACATCACAACCACACAAATATATACCCATATTTCAAAATCACATCTGCTGGAGATGCACAAAAAATTTCATCCAAGGGGCAATCTCAATCTGGAATCTTAAACGGTAATACAAAATCATCTTGTCGTTTTGGAGTAAGATTGTCTTCTATAGTTTTTTCATTATTTTTATTTAACTTTAAGACCGGCATCACCGTAACGCCTGCAGCAGACAACATGGAGATAATATAGAGTACTGCCATGGCCTGTATTCCCATTCCAAGAAAGAAGATGCCGCCGACAGCAAAAATATTCTGGGCTGACACCATATAAAAAGAGTTTTTCATATTTTTCTGGAAATCGAATGCAATGGAAAAAAGCATCGGAAGCTTTTTCAGGCTTTCGTCCATCAGGATAACGTGTGCGGTATCCGTTGCTATTGCTGAAGCACCTTTAAGAGAGACTGACACATTGGCTTTTTTAAGGGCAATGGAATCATTGATACCATCTCCCACAAAGCAGACATTTTTGCCATCCTTTTGAAGTCTCTCAATTATATTGGCTTTATCCTCGGGCAGAACCTGTGCGAAACAGTGATCAATTCCAAGTGAATCAGCCAGTATCCTGGTAGGGTTGGGATGATCACCGGAGATTATATACACTGATATGTTGTTTTTCTTAAAATACTTTACTACATCTGCCGCCTCAGGACGAATGGTTGGATGCATTTCAATAACACCCGCAAGAATTGAATCTGCAGCAACATAAATTAATGAGCAGCCTGTTTCAATCTCCTTTTCCCTTAACATTGAGAACTCATCAGGCATGGAAATTTTTTCTGACTCCATGAAACGCTCACTGCCCACACGGATCCAGTGCATGTCTATCTTTACCGCAATACCGTAGCCGACTCGGTACTGGGCATCGTCAATCTGGGCAGGAATGATACCGGCCTTGTCTGCTGCATCAATAATAGCCTTTGCAACAGGATGATTCTGACGATACTCTGCTGATGCGGCATATTTTAAAACAGTATTCTCATCCATGCTGTTAAAGGTGTGTATCTTCCCGACAGCAGGAGACTCCAGCGTCAAGGTTCCTGTTTTGTCAAAAACAACCGTATCCACCTGTGGCAGCAGTTGCAACGATCGTCCATCCTTGATCAGAATGCCCTCATGAGATGAAATTCTAAGAAAATTCAACATGCCTATGGGAGCTGTTACACGTAAATTATCCAGAAAATCTGAAGATAACAGTGCTGTTGTACCTGCCCGCCCGACAAAAGGATAGGCAATTGCAGACAATGTCATGGTCAAGGGAACAGACTCGTCCGCAATCTTCTCTCCTGCGGATTCAATCTTTTCCGTAAAATTAGAGGTGTTCTCCAAAACCTTGCCTATTTTTGATACAATAGTCTCATCACCGGCCTGTTCAACCTTAATATGGATCTGCCCTGATATAAGTATTGTTGCGGCAAATACGTTGTCCCCGACCTCTTTTTCAAGGGGCTGAAACTCTCCTGTAAGCAGATGCTGATTGATGGATGCCATGCCGTGAACAATGGTTCCATCAACTGGAATAACCTCACCAGCATTAACACTGACGATATCCCCTGTTCTGAGCATTTCAATTGGAATCTCCAGTTCAACCCCGTCCTTTAAAAGCCATACAGATTGAGGTTGATCGGAAAAGATATTAGTC
>JADFYT010000428.1 GCA_015232935.1 Desulfamplus sp. | reverse complement strand
AATTCCGGCGATAATTCCCGCCTTTTCAACTGTAGGAGCCTGTTTTGTTCCTGTCTAACACATTCCTGATCGTTTTTCCCATCTCCTGCATGGAGATGGGTTTCATCATATACGCGGCAATTCCTGTTTCACGGGCCTTGTCTTCATCTATCATGGAGCTGTAGCCGCTGCATATTAAAACCGGAATATCAGGCCGGATCTCTCTTGTTTTTTGTGCGAGCCTTGCCCCTGTCATCTGTGGCATTGTCATGTCGGTTATTATGAGGTCAAAAAACCCCGGTCTTTCTCTAAAAAGCTCAAGAGCCTCTTGCGGGTCTGTTTTGCCTTCAACCTTATAGCCAAGCCTTTCGAGCATCTCCCGTGTCATATCAAGAACAAACTCGTCATCATCAACAAGAAGAAGACTCTCGGTTCCAAAATAAAGATCCTCGATTGTCTCTTGATCGCGGATAATCTCGGAGGATTGTTCAATAACAGGAAACAGGATAGTAAAAGTGGTTCCATTTGAAGGGGAACTTGAAACAGTAATAACACCGCTGTGGTTTTTAACAATACCGTGAACTACGGCAAGCCCCATGCCTGTGCCCTTGTCAATGGATTTTGTGGTAAAGTAGGGGTCAAAAATTCTGTCTATAATCACAGGATCAATGCCGGAACCTGTGTCAGTCACAGTTATTTTGACATAATCCCCTGTACGGAGATTTGAGAATTTACCGGATAAATCTTCTGTTTCCAGGGTGTGAAAGTACTCGTTTTGTGCTGTTTTGACAGGGATGGGCAGGGCAGGGGGCAACTCTATGCCCTGGGAGATGACAAGTGTGGAGACAGGATTGTGAAAACCGTTTCTGCCTGAGTCGAGGAGTGTGGCAAGATCATATGGACAGCATGTTTCTGTGCCTATTGCCACAACACCTTCCATACCCTCTATTGCCTGTGAGGCATTGATACAAAGATTTATGAAAATCTGGTTGATCTGGGTTGCGTTACCAAGAATGAAGATATCAGTTTCCGGCAAACTGGTTTTGATTTGTATGGTCGCGGGTATGGTTGCACGCAATAGTTGTATGGACTCTTTGATTATGCTTATAAGGCTGATAGGCTTGAGCTCTGTATCT
This sequence comes from Desulfamplus sp., assembly GCA_015232935.1. GTDB lineage: Bacteria > Desulfobacterota > Desulfobacteria > Desulfobacterales > Desulfobacteraceae > Desulfamplus. The sequence continues at coordinate 1,253 of JADFYT010000428.1, read as the reverse complement.
GTCTTTCGGCTGAAGCTAAGAAGCTGTCTGACAATAATCGAGGCTTTCTGGCCCGCATTTTTTATAGCCTCAATTTTGGCGTAGGCCGGATTCCATTTTGGTATATGGTCAATAGCAAGTTCCGCATTGCCGATCATTATGCCAAGAATGTTGTTGAAATCATGTGCGATTCCTCCTGTCAGGGTGCCTATGGACTCCATTTTCTGAGCCTGCCGAAGTTCGCTTTCAAGCACTTTCCTGCTGGTTACATCCCTGAATACCCCTTCAACACCGACAATATTGCCATTGGCATCTTTGAAAAAATGGGCATTGGTTGAAGCCCACCAGATTGAGCCATCCTTTCGTTTCAGCCGCTCCTCATAATTATTCACATAGCCGGTCTGCTCAATAACCTCAATAAAATGCTCTCTTTTATCAACATTTTCGTAAAAAACTTCGGAGATCTGTCTGCCTATCAACTCATCAACTCTGTAACCCGATACATTCTCACATGAGCGGGAGATGAAAGTAACAACACCTTCCACATCAGTCCTGTAAAGGACATCCGGAATATTCTCGATAAGAATTCGGTATTTTTCTTCACTTTTATATAGATCTTCTCTTGCATGAAGATGCTCTTCAATCTCGAACTGAAGAGATGCATTGACTGTTGACAGCTCCATTGTCCGCTCCTTGACCCTCTTTTCAAGCAGGTTTCTGGAACGAAGCAGGTTGATATTCAGGTTGCAGACAAGAAAAGTTAGAATAAGGGCGAACAGCACATACAGCTCAAGGTAAATGGTATCACACTTCCAGATCGCCTTGATCTTTCCTATTTCTCTGCCATTGAACATTACACTGGATGCAAGCGGGACATCATTGATAAGGTTAATGGCTGTCAAAAAATTTTCAAACCAGTCATCTGTATCGTTTTCAGCTTTCTGGAAAAGTTTGTCCTTGGTATCAGTTACAGTAATTGTTTTGTAGTTGTGAGACTTGCAGGCAAGCGTAAGATACTCAACAGCCCCCTGTGGATCTATGTTCCATAATGAGTTGGAGATCACGAGTGCGTGTTGTTCTATTCTGGATTGTGCCTCTTTGTATTCATATTTTTCATACAAAAATACAAATAGACAGAAAACCAATAAAAACAGGGTTGCAATAGCTGAGCTTAGCCGTTTGTCATTTGGATTAGTCTTACCCAATTTTGCCTCTCCCTCTCTGCTTGTCCCTCATAAATTTACCGTGAAAATGACTATCATTTTTATATTTGG
>JADFYT010000427.1 GCA_015232935.1 Desulfamplus sp. | reverse complement strand
CATCACTTTTGAGGATATATGAAACATGGCATGATTTTGTTTTAAATTCTCACCGAACATCAGTTATTGCAATAACTCAGAAAAGTTATGACTGATGAGATATAAAAAATAAATAGAATAGAGAAAGGAGGGAACTTCCCAGGCCAATATGAGACTATTTTCCAATTATTAATCATCAATTAGGAGGTTTTTATGAAATCAAAACTTTTTATTATTATGTGTATGGCACTGTTTCTGACAGTCGCGACACATAGTGCTTTTGCCGCAGGATCTGCAAAACTTGCGGTCAGCAAACTTACCATTCAGTCGGGTGAAGAGCTTGGTGCTGTTGTGGTTCTTGGCGGCACAGGAAAATATGACGTTTATGCGGCCATTGCAGGCGGCATACTTGGAAATTCCATTTACCTCTTCACAGGCCCTTTTCAGATGGTAGATGCCTCACAGGGTGGCCTTCCTAAACTTATGGATAACGCTGATATTGGATCTCTGTCCGCGGAAAAGAGAATCATTACACTCATGCCAAAGTTTGCTGTGCCAGATGGCACGTCTCTGGCAGGGGACTACACCTTTTTTGTTGCTCTAACAACACCGGGGAAGTTTGACTTTAATATAGTAGAAGCCGTCACGGTGACAATTAAAAAGTAGGAGGAGGCGGATTATGAAAAAATATAATGTAATTTTTGCTGTCATGTTCAGCATTATGCTGCTTCTCTCCACTTCTGCATCAGCAAAAAACGGAAAGCAGCCAGTTGCCCAAACCGGCTATGACGTTGAGGTGGGACCTGGCGTCAATGTTGTGGATAACAATGACGGAACACATACTATACTTGATACCTTCGATCTTTACAAAGGTGGATTCAATAATCAGGATCTGACACCTGCTGATTTTATAGTTTATGAAGACGATAAACCTGTTTCCGCAACTATAGTTCCTCCGGGGAGTTCAACAGTTCAGCAGAAGGCAGATATCATTTTCTGTATGGATATCTCAGGAAGTATGGGAGGCAGCATTAATGCTGTTAAGACCAATACCCAGGGATTTGTCAGCTCTCTGAGCCAGCGAAACTTTGATGTTCAACTGGGGCTGATAACATTTGGCGACTATAACACCCCATATCTTCAAAAGAGGAATAATGGTCAGTTTTATACTTCAACCGCAGATTTTTTGTCAGACTTTAATACGTTAAAGGCCAATGGATGGCAGGAAGAGTGGTTTGATGCCATTGTACTGGGATCCCAATACTCTTTTCGCCCTGGAGCATCCAGGGTTATCATCTTGATCACTGATGAGAATGGCGATAAACTTAACTACGACATAAACACAGCTATAAAGGCTGTACAAAACAATGCCACTACAGTTTATTCCATTACCTATAACAGTCTTAGCAATGCTGTAAAGGCTGCCAATGAGACTGGCGGAAAAGTGTATGATATCAAAAGTAATTTTAACACCATCCTTGATTCTATTGCCCAGCAGATTGCAAACCGCTACACAGTCTCATATCTGAGCAATGCACAGCCAGGTCTCCATAAACTGAAAGTTGAAATAGCCCAGAATGGCAATTTCGACACTGCGGACTTTGTAATTGGTGCCAACCCTGTAATTGTCTTGACTCCTCCTACCCAGACCATGGTCAGTCAGAGTGTGGCACCAGATGGCAATACGCTCACCATTGGAGCAAAGGTTACTGATGACGGCAGCGTTGTTTCGGTTGAGATTTATGGTACAGATGCCGACGCTAACACCTATACGGGTTTCATGACCGACAACAGTGGAATCTATGAATACAGCATTAACGCCCCGGCATCTGCTGGTATCTGCTTTGACTTTACAATCAAGGCTATTGATAATGAAGGAAGAACCACTATCTCCGGACCGTTCAAGGTCTGTGCCTCTTCAGATCCACCTGTCATAGGAAATATAACTCCGGATCAGTATGACTATAATACAGCCATACAGGTTACAGCAGATATAACCGATCCTGATAATGATCTGGCAAGTGTCACCCTTGAAGGCAGAGTCAATGGCACCCTCAACTGGAGTAATCCGACAGTAATGAGTGCAAACGGAAACATCTATTCCGGTACCCTGGATGCTGCTATTGCCACGGGATTTGGAGGTGTGGATCTTCGTGTTACAGCCACGGACAAACTTGGTAAAACAGTCGTTGTTGAGAAGACTCTGACTGTTAAATCTGTTCCGGTTACCATAATTGATGTGACTACACATAGAGATGTTATTGACAACGAGAGTAATGGAGAAGGTCCCTTCTCTGTATATGCCGTTGTTGCAGGTGTGGATCTCAACATTTCCGGTAACAGCATAAACTTGATTTATACTGTAAATGGCGGAGTCCAAAGCTCACTTCCA
>JADFYT010000426.1 GCA_015232935.1 Desulfamplus sp. | reverse complement strand
TGAGTCTGGCTCTGTTCAGAGGTGGGTAGGCTTTCCTGATTCGATGAGGTTTTGTTCAACGCCTGGGTCATAACTTGAGTGTTCTCCTGCAAGGTCATATTCATGGGTTTCAGTAATCTTTACATCAACAAAGGTACCGATTTCAAGTCCTGCACCATAAATAAATGTGATACCATCAACTTCGGGAGCCTGAAACCTTGTTCTGCCAAGGTAGATACCCTCATCAGGATTCTCTTCCACAAGCACCTTCAGGGTCTTGTCCATGTACTTCCTGTTTATATGTTCAGAGATCCTGGACTGGGCTGCCATAATGATATCTAACCTCTCTTCTCCAACTTTTTCGGGAACATGGTTCTTTAAATGGTGGGATGGCAGATCTTCCGAGTCAGAATAGGCAAACACACCAAGATGGTCAAATTTGATATCCTCCACAAACTTGAGCATGGTTTTGAAATCTGCCTCTGTCTCACCTGGAAAGCCTGTAATCAGGGTGGTTCTCAAAGTTGCGTCAGGAGCTTTTTCCCGTATGGATTCAAAAAGACGGTAGAGAAGATCAAGATCATAGTTTCTGCCCATAAGTTTAAGTATTTTTGAACTTGCGTGCTGTACCGGAACATCAAAGTAGGTGCAAAAATTCCCAAGAGAGCAAATTTTATCGATTACTTCTTTGGTAAGCGACGATGGATGGGTATAAAGAAGGCGAAGCCATATCTCTTGTGAGATATCCTGTTGTGATAGTTCTGATTGGAGTCTTAAAGATGTTTTATTTCTTAAAGATGTTTTATTTGCAGAAGCCGAGACCTCTTCAAGAAGATCTGCAAGATTCACCGGTTGAATAAGGTCAGAGCCGTAATCTGTGGTATTTTCCCCGACAAGAATGATCTCTTTTACACCTTGCTGTATAAGGTAGGATGTTTCAGCAGTGATATTCTCAATTGAGCGACTCCTCTGTTTTCCCCTAAGTTTGGGGATAATGCAGTAGGTGCAGTGATGGCTGCACCCTTCTGATATTTTGACATATGCCGAGTAGTCAAGAGTGAGGAGCCGCGGAAGAGGATATCCCTGAAAGGCTCTGGCACAAGGATCAGGAAGGAGTATCAGCGGTGAATGTGAATCTGACGATATGCAGGAACTGCCATTTTCTGAAGAGGCAGAAAAAGCCTCATCCCCTGAAGATATATTGGAACCGTCACTCTTTGAAGATATATTGGAACTGTCACTCTTTGAAGAGATATGGGAACTATCACCCTCCACCGCACGGACAATATCATCACATGCCCCGATACCAAGAAACGCATCAACCTCGGGAAGAGCATCTGCAATGGTATCATCACGGAATCTTTCAGGCAGGCATCCTGTTACCACAAGTCTTTGGCATGATCCCTCTTTTTTATATCGAGCCATCTCAAGAATGGTATCTACAGCCTCGGCAGAAGCAGAAGCAATAAAGCCGCAGGTGTTTACAACAATCACCTCGGCTTTAGAAGGGTCATTACATATTTGATGTCCGGCAGAGGCAAGGCGTCCCAGCATCACTTCACTGTCGATCTGGTTACGGCAGCATCCAAGACTTTCAAGGTAAATTCTCATCACACCCATCAATAAAGTATATTAATGGAGTGCCATATATTATTTGACACTCCATGAGTTGATTTAAATAGATTTTGCCATAATCTCGCCAACAAGTTTGCTGAATCTTGAAGGATTATCTATCTTGCCACCTTCGCTTACAATAGCTATATCAAGAAGAATCTCGCTGTAGTCCTTGAGAATGGGGTTTGTCGTATCAGTCTCAAAAATGTGTTTCATCCTGGCAATCAGCGGATGATTTATGTTAAGTTCCAGCGATCGCTTCTGAACCGGAGCGTCCTGACCCGTAGCTTTCATAATTTTCTCCATGTAGGCACTCATTCCATAATCGTCAGCAGAGAGGCAGGAGACAGACTCTTTAAGGCGGTTGGATACTTGAACATCTTTAACCTTGTCTTCAAGTTTGCCTTTGATAAACCCGAACAGAGCCGTGTATTCACCCTTTTTGGTATCATCAACCTTGTCGCCAAGCTCCAGATCACCCTTTTCAGCACTTTTAAGCTTTTTCTCCTTATATTCATGCAGAGACTGCGTAACCCACTCATCAACAGGATCGACCATCAGGAGAACTTCATAATCCTTTGCCTTGAGGGTCTCCAGAAGCGGGCTGTTAATAAGTGCATTGAGGTTTTCGCCGGTTATATAGTAGATATCCTTCTGACCGTCCACCATTCTTTCAATATACTCATTAAGGGTCACATATTTGCCATCTGATTTGGTACTCTTGTACCTCAACAACGAAGCAATGCGGTCTTTGTTCTCATAATCTGTTGGAATACCTGCTTTAAGT
>JADFYT010000425.1 GCA_015232935.1 Desulfamplus sp. | reverse complement strand
TTAGGAAAGGATATCTTCTATATTCAGGATAACGGTGCGGGATTTGACATGAGATATTCAGAAAAACTGTTTGGGCCCTTTCAGAGGCTCCACAAGGCAAGCCAGTTTCCAGGAACAGGGATAGGCCTTGCAATTGTTCAGCGTATTATCATGCGTCACGGAGGAAGGGTGTGGGCAAAAGGGGCACTTGACAAGGGGGCTAAATTTTACTTTACACTATAATGGACATCCTGCAAAAGTTCACTTTTCATCCAGTAAAATCAATGGTCAAAATCCGGTTTTGCAGTAAGTTCAATAAAAATTTATCTAAAAGTCCGGCAACATTTTTTTATTCCAGGAGGGCATCACAATGAACCACAAAACAATTTTACTGATTGAAGACAATCCAAGTGATATAGAGCTTACAAAAAGGGCATTCAAAAAAAACAATATTCTTAATAACCTGGTTGTGCTTGAAGACGGGCAGGAGGCACTGGACTATCTTTTCAATCCGGCAAAGTCCTCCGAAGAGCTACCTGTTATCATTCTGCTGGATTTAAAACTGCCCAGAATAGATGGTATGGAAGTGCTGCGTCATATCCGTTCAAATCCGAGAACCAGACGTCTGCCGGTTATAGTGCTGACATCTTCCAGAGAGGAACAAGATATTGCCGACTCTTACGACAATGGTGCCAACAGCTATATACGCAAACCGGTTGACTTCAGGCAGTTTGCAGAATCAATCCGCACATTGGGAATATACTGGCTGGTTTTAAATGAAGAGCCTCCAGGAAGTAACGACCAGTGAACCCAACCAACAGCACAAGAGGAACGAGCAATGAACTCAACCAACAGCACAAATTGGCCTGACAGTTCAGGCGGCAACGGCAACGGCATGCTCCCCACAGCCGGAACAGCCACTTCAGCCACCACTTCAGCCAGTCTTTGCGTCAAGAGGTCACTTCGCCTTTTGCTTATTGAAGACTCAGACAGCGACGCACAGTTAATTATCCGACTGCTCAAGCGAGCAGGCTTTGACATTATTTTTGAGCAAATCCAGACATCCGAAGAGCTGATCACGCAGTTGGACAACCATAAATGGGATATTATTCTGTCTGATTACAACATGCCTCAGTTTGATGCTCTGGCTGCCTTGCAGATTCTTCATGCCAGCGGCCAGGATATACCCTTTATTGTTGTCTCTGGTGCCATAGGCGAACATACCGCAGTCTCTATCATGAAAGGCGGTGCTCATGACTATGTAATGAAAGACAATCTGCCCCGACTAATTCCGGCCATTGAGCGTGAATTGCGTGAGGCTGAACTGCGAAGAGGCAAGACAAGGGCTGAAGAGGAGCAAAAAAATCTGGAAAATCAGTTGCGGCAGGCCCAGAAGATGGAGGCTGTAGGACAGCTTGCAGGAGGCGTGGCTCATGATTTCAACAACCTGCTATTTGTAATTACAGGGTGCACCGAACTTATTAAGGATGATATCCCGCCAGACAGCCCGATTCAAGAAGATCTGAACATGATAATGGCGGCGGCATCAAAGGCCACCACCCTGGTTCGCCAGCTTCTTCTGTTCAGCAGGAGAAGTGCCATGAAGCCTGTCATAATAGATCTTAACGGACTGGTAAACAACCTTATCAAAATGATTCGCAGGATTATTGGTGAGCATATATCGCTGGAAGTTCAACCAGGATCAGATCTCAAAAGTATCTGCGTGGATCCGGGACAGATGGAGCAGGTGATAACAAACCTGTGCGTAAACGCAAGAGATGCAATGCCAGAAGGTGGCAAGATCATAATTGAAACTGAAAATATCTACATTGACGATGAATTCAAGGAGTACCATCTCTGGGCAAGAAAGGGGGATTTTGTCCTTATGACCATTTCCGATACAGGTTGCGGCATGCCCCATGCAATACAGCAGAGGATTTTTGAACCTTTCTTCACAACCAAGGAGGTGGGAAAGGGAACAGGGATGGGACTTGCAGCAGTATATGGCATTGTAAAATCCCATGACGGGATGATTCATCTTTACAGCGAACCTGGAAGCGGAACCGTGTTCAAAATCTATATTCCTGCTGTGGAACAGACCATCTTTACAGAGGATAATGAAAAAGTCTCCACAGACTTTACAGGCAACAAAGAGACCATTCTGGTTGCGGAAGATGAGGAGTATGTACGCCGCATGATCGTTAATATTCTTGAACATGCAAACTACAAGGTGCTTTATGCCCGTGATGGTTATGAAGCCATTGAGCTTTTTACAAAACATGCCCAGAATCTCGATCTTGCCCTGCTTGATGTGGTAATGCCCAAACTTGGAGGTGATAGGGTCATGAAACATATAAAGGAGGTCAGGCCTGACCTGCCGATCATTTTTCTGACCGGATACAGCAAGGGG
>JADFYT010000424.1 GCA_015232935.1 Desulfamplus sp. | reverse complement strand
TGCTCTGATCTTAGTTTTAGTATTGTAAATGTCTGACGGACAAGCTGCTGGAGGTATGGGGTATTCTCCACCCCTATAAGCCACCTCAAGGTATTGTTTATATCCTGAAAGGTGGCTATATGAATCATGGAAAGGTCTGGAATATTCAGAATATGAAACAGGAACAGCACCTTCCAGTGGTTGCCCTGACGGCTTGTGGAACCTGCTTCAAGAAGCTTTGCCGGCATTGCTTTATAGAGATTGATAATCTCGTTGTTCTCGGGAAAACGGGTCAGCTCCATAGTTATTGATATACTGTGATACCGCTCCTGATTTTCCTGACACCTCTGTTTCAGATTTGAAAGGAGGTCAAGTTCATTTTTCATCCGCTCATGTGATATTGGTGCAAAAAGTTCTTTGACCTTGTCTGGCAGCTCTGTTGTTTTATTGCGGTCAGTAACCATGGCCTCAATCTCCTGCTCGAACCAGCAAAGAGGGTCATTCTCCTTGAGCCAGCCCTGGTATGCTGTCTTGTGGTAACGAAACAAAAGAGTGTTTATGCACTTCCAGTCAATGTCAGTACCATCAGGAGAGCCGTCATTGTTGAGGATCATATGGTTGGAGGTCTTGCTGCTGGAGGTCTTGCTGCTGGCGATCTCGCTGTTGGAGGTCTTGCTGTTGGAGATCTCGCTGTTGAAGGTCTTGCTGTTGAAGGTCTTGCTGTTGGAGGTACTGGCTGTTCCGCAATTCAGATTTGCTGACCTGAGCAGTTCAGACACTATTCTGTTCAGCCGGTAGTAGCTTTTTGAAAAGAGCAGAAGGGTTCTGTCACTGTTTCTTGAGATACGCCGGAAAGTCTCATTGAAAACAGGCACCATGATCGCAAGGTTTTTGCCTGATGCTTTTATTATTTTCTGTACAAACCGCATAAGAGAATCAACAGCCTCGGCCTGTATCAGTGTTCTGGCCTGAAGCTGACCGGTCTGAAACCAGCCTGTGCCTTTCCGGGCAGAATCATTCTCCTGATTTGCTTCAATGGCATCATGGAAAATATTGAGAAAAACGCCAATTACCTCTTTTGCACAGGCATGAGAGATCATGATATGGATATGGTCAAAGGCATGTCTGCGGGCATCGGATATAATAAACTGCCAGTTCCTCATCGGGTTGGACAGCTCTTTTAAAAAAATTACGAGTTCACTGTGAAGACCTTGATACCTCTCGAAAACATCAAGTATAATCTTGTATTTTCCATCTATTTCAACATCAACCCGTGTCTCTTCCAGGTTAACCTTTAACGCCTGCGACCTGATTTCCAAAACTGCACCTATATTCCTTAATCCCGCATTTTCTTGATCTTGTATTTCAGGTCTGATCAGAGCCTGACTCTTGTTCTCCAGAGTCACACCCTTGCGAACAAGTTCGTTGGCCCAAACAATATCAAACCCAGGAGGGTTTATTTTTATTGTTTTAATGATTACATGTCAAGCAGGGTAATATTTTCGCAGGACATTTAACGACAGGGAGGATGCCATGCAGAATACAAAAGATCAAACCGGAGAGAAAAACAGGGCAGGGAAAAATCAGGAAGATAATGGGAATAAAGGCCAAGGCAACCTGTTCATGCGATTTCTGAACTGGATTGCCAGAGGATCGGAAAAAGTCACAAAAAAAGGCGGGGGATGCTGCTCATGAGCGAATAAATTGAAATAACCCTGTCAGGCTGACAGGGTCGCCCCGTCAGAATCAGGATATTCAGGATGAAAGGATTTACAGGATACAAATCCTTGTTCATCCTGTAAATCGTGACTATCCTGATTCTGACAGATGCTCATATGCCCGGGAAACGATAGTAAAAGTGTCGTTTTTGAGTATAAAAACAAACTCTCAAGTTAGAGCAGTGCAAAGTATAGCTTCAGAAGAGAGATCAGGAACGGGAGTTTTTCCTGAAAGTATTGTATTTCTGGTCTTCGTGCCGGATATGTCCGACAAGCCAGTTTTCAATTACTTTTATTATTTCGGAATTGAGTCTCGGGACTCCCTCTTCAAACTCCTTATTGATACGGTCAAGTTGAAGCAGTAACATTTCGTGCAAAAGTTTATGTTGAGCCAGATCAGGATAATTGATCTGCTCCATATATTTTTCTTCAAACCCAAAATGCATCCGCGCGTATTCCCGCATTTTCTTCAATGCGTCAGTACCAATATCTGATAGCGCTGAATAATCATTGCCCATCATTTTGTCATAGGCCTCGTTGAATATCTCGATCCATTGCTTATGTTGATTGTCAATATCCTCATAACCTACGCTGAAAGATTCCGACCATATTATTTTTGTCATATTTTCCACCTGTTTATCTTTGAGTTTCCGTAAAGTTCTCTTATTTTGCCTTGATATTCTTGACAATTCAAT
>JADFYT010000423.1 GCA_015232935.1 Desulfamplus sp. | reverse complement strand
TCCCAGCCATTAACAGAAAACATGCTGTCTGTTCCAACGCCTCTAAATGGCCGTTTCTGGTGCAATTCGGAAAAAACAAGAACAATCGAACTTGTGGTTACATCCATTTTTTTTACGCCCGCCTTTACAGCAAGAATTCTGAGCATGATCTTCAAAAGCATATTAAGCCCCTCCTCTGGAAGTTTTCCAAACCGGTCAACAAGCTCCTTTTGCATGGTGGTTATTTCAGAAACTTCTGTCATCCGGGACAGGCGTCTGTAAATGGTAAGCCTCTGTTCTATTGATTGTACATAATCATCAGGAATATGGGCGGACATGGTAATATTTATCTCGGGCTCAAGAGCCGGTACCACAGGTTTACCCTTGAGATCTGCGACAGCGTCATCCAGAAGTTTCAAAAACATGTCATAACCTACTGCGGCAATGTGGCCTGACTGAGAAGCCCCAAGAGCAGAACCAGACCCCCTTATCTGTAGATCCTTCATGGCTATCTGAAAACCTGATCCGAGGTCCCTGTGCTCCATCAAGGCAGAAAGCCTCTTTCGGGCATCCCGTGAAAGCTTGTTTTCATCCGGCACAAACATATATGCGTAAGCCTGTTCATCTCCCCTTCCAATCCTTCCCCTCAGCTGGTAAATCTGCGCGAGGCCGAACCTGTCCGCCTTGTTTATTATCATGGTGTTGGCAGATGGTATATCAAGCCCTGACTCAACAATGGTGGTACACACCAGCATATCAATCTGGCGATTTATAAATTCAAGCATAACCTTTTCAAGTCTTGATTCCGGCAACCTTCCATGAGCTACCCCTAAACGTACATCAGGTACAAGTTTTTGAAGTTTTTCAGCCATCTTGAATATGGTCTCTATCTCGTTGTGGATGAAAAATATCTGACCTCTCCTTGCAAGCTCTTTTTTTATGGCGTCTGCCACAATGGCATTATCATACTCTGAAATATAGGAGATAATCGCCTGCCTGTCTTCCGGAGGGGTTGAAATAATGCTTATATCCCGCATTCCTGTCAGAGACATATGCAAGGTTCTGGGAATCGGGGTCGCAGTGAGTGCAAGAACATCAACAGTGCTTCTTTTTGATTTAAGAGCCTCCTTGTGCCTGACTCCAAACCGCTGCTCCTCATCAATAACAAGAAGGCCAAGAGATTTGAACGAGACATCTTTTTGAAGAACCCTGTGAGTACCTATCACAACATCAATCTTGCCTGTAGCAAGTCCGCCTAAAATCTGCTTTTGCTCTTTTCCGGTTCTGAATCTTGAAATCGCCTCAACAGTTACAGGCCACCCTCTGAAACGCTCCTTGAATGTTTGCAGATGCTGCTCGGCAAGAATCGTGGTCGGTACCACAACCGCCACCTGCTTGCCATCATTGACAGCCTTGAAAGCAGCTCTTATTGCGACTTCTGTCTTGCCATACCCCACATCTCCGCAAACAAGCCTGTCCATGGGGGTATCATCTTCCATGTCTGCCAGCACGTCTTCAATGGCTTTTAGCTGATCCGGAGTCTCGTCATAGGGAAATGACGCCTGAAATTCGTTGTAATAGCCATCACAGGGGCTAAAGGCGTGCCCGTTTTTAACCCGTCTTTCCGCATAGAGCCTTAAAAGCTCCCCGGCCATTTTTTCAACCTCTTTTTTGGCCTTTGCACGGGCATTTGTCCAGGTCTTTCCACCTATTTTATCCAGAACAGGTATATAGCCATCAACACCGATATACTTTTCAATCATCTCCATCCGGTCAACCGGAAGGTAGAGCCTGTCATCATCCTTGTAGTCTATCTGTATGAAATCGCCTGAAAGACCGTCCAGAGCTATGGTTTTCAGGCCTTCATACCGGCCAAGCCCATGTTCCAGATGGACAACGATATCTCCCTCTTTAAGCTCTTCCGGAGTTATGAACCTGCTTTTTGCCCGCCTTGAGCTTCGGTTTAAAATCCGCTTTTTTACTCCAAAGATCTCTTGATCTGTCACTATGGCAATGTGGCTCTCATTGTGAACAAAACCAGAAGACAAATTTCCTACCTTATAATATATGCCTGGTCGCGGGTTCATATCCAGATCCAGATTCCCTATCAGCTCCGGTTCTATTCCATACGGCTTGAGCAGATATACAAGCCGGTCAGCCTGGGCATCACTTGTGCAGACAGCCACAGCAGCGACAGAGGATTCCTTGTGAGTTATGAACCAGTCAGCAAGGGGCTGTAAAAGATGGTCATTCTGGTTATTCACCCCTTCTCTTTTTAACCGGGACGAGAGCGATAAATTATCCTTGAAACTCATTTTGAAAATTACCGAGCTGTCAGATGAAGCAACATCAGACAAAGGTGTGTCAAATGCCAGATCCTTGAAAGAGACCACCCTCTTCTGACCAACAAGAGAGAG
>JADFYT010000422.1 GCA_015232935.1 Desulfamplus sp. | reverse complement strand
GATAAAAACAAGTTGATTTTTAAAACATTACCTATATTATCAAATACTTATGTCTTTGACTTTTTACGAGATCATCAACATTATGAACTTGAAACCTTTTCCGCAAGTGCCAATGTGGCCAGACGCTCTTTTGCAAGACGTGCCCATATTGAATCGTCAGTGCCCGCAACCTTCTCGAATGCCTCCTTTGCCTTTTCAATAGCATTGGCCTTCTGGTAAGCATCCCCCAGCATAAATACAATATCAACAGAAGTGTACCCGGCCGAGTCAGACATCTTTAATGCCATGGTAAATGCCTCTGCCGACTTTACATAAGATTTTTGCTCTATATATGCCTTGCCAAGCGATTTGTATGCTCCAGAAATCAGATCATAATTTTTTCCTGTTGCAGAGGCATATTCTGTTATGGCTTTTTCAAAAAGCCCGGAAACCTTGTTCCATTCGTCGAGTTTTTGATAAACTTCAGCTTCACGGCTGAGGGCATTTCCCTTTTCAATCCTGTCGGTACTCAATTCATAGGCACTTCTAAAGCTTTTTGATGCTCTGGTCAATTCCCCCTTATCAAAAAAAATATTACCTATCCGGAAATGGGCATCCACTTTTCGGGGTAATGTTTCACCACGATCGACGTATGATTTCAAGATATTCAGAGCATCATCCTTTCTGCCGGACTCATCCATGGCAACTCCCAGTCCAAAAAGAAGCTCAGGGGGTCTTTCATTCTGTTTATACTGCTTGTACGACTCCATCAACTGGTGAAATGCCTGCTCATAAATATGAGCGTCAAGATAGGCAAGTCCTGTGCTCAAAAAAATTTCCCTGCTCTCCAGCCTGTCCAGAAGCACTTTTGCCCCTTCATAAGTCTTCAAAACCTCAGGATACTCTCCAGACTTGAGTTTTTGCTTGAAAAGGGCTTCATAGGCACTCTGCATAAGCCTTACCGCATCATACCTTAATCCGGCGGGATGGGTTGCAAGAAGATTTTCAATCTCCTCTATACACTTTTCATACTCTCCATTTTTATTGTAAAGTTCTGCGAGACGCATCATCGCAACTTTGGATAGCCTGTGGTCACCAAAATTCTTTTTTACCATATTGTAAATCTCTTCAATCTGGTTTTTTTCTGTCAAACAGAGTGCAATCCCCATAGCACTGCCAAGAAAGCCTTCTGTACCAGGGAATTTATCCATAACAAATTGATAGACCACTTTTGCACGCTCCATGTTTTTTTCATAAAAGTAGGTGTCTCCTACCTTTGTCATAATCATGTCCTTGTCGCTGATATCAGAAAAAAGATTATAGACTCTTGTCAAATTCTCTCTTGCAGGCACACTTCTTTGAAGAGCATATTCAGCCTCGCCTATGCTTCTAAGAACATCCGGAGAGTCATATACTATCTCTGGATTGCTCGTCACAAGAGAGGTCAGAATATCCCTGGATTCGATATAGTTCAGCTTTTTAAACAGTGCCTTGCCAAGGCCGACACCAGCATCAACAGCATAAACACTTTCTGAATAGTTGTTGAATACTTCCCTGTATTTCTCAATTGCCCTTTCGTTAAACTCCTTGTCAGCATTTCCCTTTTCATCATAAATGGCTGCAAGGTGGTAAAGAACTTCCGGCATTCCAGGATAGGATTTATACCCGTCCATCACAATGGAAAAATGACCTTCTGCAGCAGCAGTGTTTCCTAACTTGTAATAAATCAGGCCCAAAGAGGCATGGGCAAACGGGAGAAGATCAGATGAAGGCCATTTTACAAGAAGGTTGTGAAAATTTGATTCTGCCTCAAGCAACTGTTGAGCATCGCTTTGATCAAGGGATTGATAAAAGGCATAGGCTCTCAGGTAATCAGCCTTTTCAATGCATTCTGTCTCTCCCTTTTCAGCCGTTCCCTCCTTTTCAACATAGCTGTTCAAAAGATCATGGGCATCACTCCAGGCCGCCTGTTTAAGAAGCATGTATGCTTTTTTAAGATCATTGTCACTGCATGAGGTTAAATCTGCCGCTGTAACCATGTCGGTAATATCACCGGCAATTTCTGACAATCTCTTTTTTCTGGAGCCATATATCTTTTGCTCTCCCTTCTGATCTTGAATTGATCCGGTAATTGGGGAGGATTCAGCCTTTCTGTCTGTTGATTCAGCAGTTTTCGCGGGCTCAACTACCTGTTGTTTCTGGGCAGAAGCCTTGCTTTCCCGAGTTATTTGTTTGTCTGGGCTGGATTTTGATGCTTCATATGATTTTGTTTTTGTCCCGGGTTTTTCCACATCAGGCTTGCCTGATCTGGAAGTTTTTGATCTGGATTCAGATTTCTTGCCAGGAACAGCTCCATGCAGGTTAACCGTGAGGATCTGCCCACTGTTATCCCAACTGTGATCTATGGATTTAAAAGGGACTT
>JADFYT010000421.1 GCA_015232935.1 Desulfamplus sp. | reverse complement strand
CAGCCCTTATATAAAAAGGAGCTTGCCAGCAGAGAGTGTCCGCCATTTATCGAGCAACTGGACCATGCCAGGATACCACTTGAGAAGTACAGGAATGTGATTGACCTGTGTTGTCAACCGGCCAACTATGGAGAGCGGAATCTTGTTTTTGAGGCTCTTGAATTTGCGTACGAGCATCACGCAAACCAGGTCAGAAAATCAGGAGAGCTATATATCAACCATCCCATTGCGGTAGCGGAAATAATCGCGGGAACGCTTGGGCTAAAGGATCCTGAATTGATTGCCGCCACAATTTTGCATGATATTGTGGAGGACGTAAGTTTTCTGACTACAATAAATATTGAAAAGAAGTTTGGCCCCAATGTGGCTGCGTTTGTTGATGGATGCACAAAATTACAGATGATGAGTCTTGATTCGAGCGTCAATAAAGATATGACTTATCAAAAACTTGCTTTAATGGCCAGTGAGCACCCTGAAATCCTTCTTATCAAATTCGCTGATCGAATTCATAACATGCAGACCATAAGATCTCTTGAAGAGCATAAAAGGCAGCGGATTGCCCAGGAAACTATTGAGATATACGGGCCGCTTGCCGAAAAGCTCGGACTTTTCTCTTTCAAGCGGATTCTTTTTGACCTTGCAATCAGGCAGCGTTTTCCCAAAAAAAGCAAAAAGATGCTTTCTGCCCTTCACAGCGAAAAGACTTCCGTAAGAATCAACGAGATCAAAGAGATGCTCGAGAACAGATTTAAAATTTTTCCCTTTGATGTCCAGGTCACGTCACGTCTGAAAAATCTTTACGCCTTTTATTCGCCCAAGACAAAATCTCTTGATATGAACAATGCGGAAAATTTTGTTGATTTTACCATTATCATGGATACAGACGATATACTTCACTGCTATACCGCAATGGGGATGGTTAACAGCGCATTCTCTCTTGTACCAAAAACGATCAGGGACTATATCTCCAATCCCAAAACCAATGGTTACAGAAGTCTTCATATGCGGATCGGCCACAAGGAGAGCAGATATCTGATAAAAATAAGAACCAGGGAGATGGAGAATATTGCCAGAAAAGGGCTGCTTTTGCACTGGGACGATCCTGAAAACACAATGGAATACAGAAAGGCGATCTCCGATATACTCAAAAACATAGGCGAGTACCAGGGATCACCGGTAAACAGAAAAGACATGTTTCGCCATTTGACCGAAGATGACAAGATATTTGTTTATACTCCAAAAAGAGATATGCAATATCTGCCAGCAGGAAGCATTGTTCTTGATTTTGCCTACAAGATTCACAGTAACCTTGGAGACAGGTGTGATTATGCAAGGGTCAATAACCGTACTGTCAGCAGGGCACATGTTCTCAACGATGGAGATATTGTGGAGATTGTGACCTCCGGAAAACCGGTTGAAATCAGTGCCTATATGGAGGGTAAATGCAAAACTCCCAAAGCAAGAAGTGCGGTAAACAGGCAGCTTCAGAAAAAAAGAGATCTTTTTGCAGGACAAATCGGTAAAACCATAATGTTGCAGGCAATGGAACCCCATGGTTTTACTGAGGAGCTGTTCAAAAGCAACGCAATGTCTTATTTTCTGACTTACAAAGGCTATGAGGATATTGACCAGCTTTTTACAAATGTGGGGCAATCCTTGGTCATGCCAAGGGAAGTTCTCTGGGAAATAGCGGACATTCCACCTGAAATAAGAAAAATAAAGCCCTTTGACAAAAGAGAAGAGCGTGTCAAAGAGAATCTCTGCCCTTCAAGTGCCAAAGCCAAAGGTAATCGCCATCTTTCAAAAGGCAGGGAAAAAGAATATGCCGGCAAGACATATAATGAGAGATTTTTGCTCACAATATCAGATATTGAACGTGATGTTCATAAATTTTCCCAATGCTGTAATCCTCTGCCCGGGATAGATTTTTGCCTTGCATTGCTAAACAGGGATGGAGTCTCCTTGCATAGAGAATGTTGTGAAAAATACAAGGAGGACAGAGAATATACACTTAACAAGATTCAGATCATGGATGTAATATGGAATATGGATTTTATATGGAAAGAGTCGTTGACATTTAATATTACCGCGTACGGTATAAACATAAGGGATGCAATCAAGAGAATATCAGACATATCTATTCCCGCTGATCTTCATTTTGTAAGGAGATCTCATTTGGGAAATGGCATAGAGATTTCTGTCAGCTTTCAAAAATTTAATGAGGCACGGGAATTTTTCTCCTCTTTTGAAAAGAAGAACTGTCAAATTCAAATTCAGGATTATGGCAGACATGAGTTCATGACTGGCGGTCAATGGCAACTGGCAAAACAATAATATAAATTTTGGATTTTTGTTAAATGATTTTAGAATCTAAACAGAACAGGAAAGATAGAGCAAAAGAAAAACTTTCTCTCT
>JADFYT010000420.1 GCA_015232935.1 Desulfamplus sp. | reverse complement strand
CCTGTATCGGCCAGAAACCTCGCAGGAGTGACACCATATCTGTCTTTGATCAGGGCACATTCGCTTGAGGTTTCTGCTACATGTATAACAAGAGGACTTCTGTTTTTACGGGCAAGCTCGGCAGCTTTTTGAAGAAGATCAGGAGAACACAGGTATGTGGAATGCGGCTCCACCGCTACGGTAATCAGGGAGCTTGAATTGCCGCCCCATTTTTCCATCATGGCGGCCACATATTCAAATCCCTTATCAATAGGACCGTAACAGGGAGATGGAAAATCATAGAGCACCTCACCTACAACTGCTCTCATTGAACAGTCATGGGCAGCTTTTGCCACTTCATCTTCAAACAGATACATGTCGCAAAAACAGGTTGTGCCAGAAAGAATCATCTCTGCACAGGCAAGCTTTGCTCCGGTATATACCGAATGTGGGGTCAATCTGGATTCAGCAGGAAAAATATGGTTGTTGAGCCACTCCATCAGCGGAAGATCATCAGCAAGTCCCCGAAAAAGTGTCATGGAGGCGTGGGTGTGGCTGTTTATAAGACCCGGCATTATTATGCCTCCCCTTGCGTCAATGACTTCAGTGGCATGGATAGAAGAAAGATTCTGCGACGAACATGAACCTGTCTCCGCAATCTGACCATTTTTGATTGCAACATACCCGTTGTCAATGCGTCTCATCTGAGAGTCCATAGTCAGGACAATACCGTTTTTTATAACTATATCAAACATCTCTGGCTTTAATCCATCTGTGTTGTTTATCATCAGGCAGATCCTATTTTGTATTTGAAATTTATTCTCTTTCCAGTAAATATTTTTTGAACAAGACTTGAGGCATTTGTTGAAAAGACACCTGAAATGACAAGAACAGCACCAATCAAAAGAGATTTTCCTACAGGCTCATCGAGCATGAAATATGAAAAAACGATTGCACTTACCGGCACAAAATTTATAAACACGCTTGATTTCATGGCACCGATCTCCTTGATCCCCTCATAGTACCATAGAAATCCAATTACAGTTCCAAAAAATGCAAGATAAAAGAGGCTGAACCACTCCATGCCGCTATAAGAGAGCACTTCATCAAAGTTTCCATAGATCGCAGCAGGAAAAAACAGCATTAAAGTCCCCGCAACCGAAGAGTAACATACAGAAACAAGAGGAGAGAGTTCTCCCATGACCTGCTTTCCGATAAGAGAGTAGGCAACCCAGCTTATGACACAGCCAAATGTCAGGATTTCTCCCTTTCCAAGCCCTGTACCGACAAAATTCATGATATTGCCATTGGATATAACCACCAGTGCCCCGGTTACAGACATCAGGATGCCAACACATTTTACAGCATTGAGACGCTCCTTGAAAATAAGTGCGGATAAAAGACTTATAATTACAGGATTGTTGGCAATTATAAGTGCCGCCTTGCCTGCCTGAATATAGTGCAGGGCAAAAAAGAATAAAATATTGTAGGCGAATACTCCAGTAAGGCCCAGAAGCAGCAGGGGAATTATCTGTTTTTTATTTACAGAAGGAAGAGAGCCTTCAAGGTGCCTTACAATAACAAGCAGGAATGCAGAGGCAATTGCAAAGCGTATAAAAGCGGCATTGTAGGCACAGACCCCCTGAACAATAGACCTGCCCGCAATAAAAGTTCCGCCCCATAGTACAGCGGTCATAAAAAGTTTGACATACACCATATAATTATCCTTAATATTAGTAACTATCATGCTGGTTTTTTTTACTCAGGAGCTTCAATCAGAAATTAATTGCAATGAAGCTGCTTATGGTCTGATGTTTTTATAATCTTCAGAAAAGGTGTTCATAAAAATATTATTGAGAAATGTCAATGAAGAACACAGATGTTCATAATTAAACAGCTCCAATGAGACCACCCCTTTAAATTGTCTTATCACATTCAGGGTCGGAGCTATGAGCCGGGCCGGAGTCTTGTCTATGGATTGATGATCTTTTGGCATTGATGAGGAAAAATCAACCCCGTGAAGATGAATCAGCGGGATTCTTTTTTTGTATTTTTTAAACAGCTCATCAATTGAGTAGCCATTCAGTATAAGGTGTCCTGCATCAACACATACAGACATCTTGCAAGCCTCGACAATATCGCCTATATACTCAAAAGGGTAATCAAGTGTCTCAACCGAGATAATGGACGGGTCATGGAAAACTGTTGACAGCATTTGCAGACTCTCGCGTGCTCTATCTCTCCACTGACTTACAAGCTGCCACCACTTGTTTAAAGAGATGTCTGACCTGAAAGAGAGATCTGGCTCGGCAGGTGGCAGGAGTTGTCTAACAGACTGCGGGAATTGTCCGGCAGGCTGTGAGGGTTGTCCGGCAGGCTGTGAGGATTGCCCAACAGAAGATGGGAACAGGCCACAATCAAACTCAAGATGAAGTGTGTGT
>JADFYT010000041.1 GCA_015232935.1 Desulfamplus sp. | reverse complement strand
CAAGGTTGCGGATCTTTCCCGTACAAACAACGACATGAACAACCTTCTTGCCGGAACAGGGGTGGCGACCCTTTTTGTTGACATGAGACTCAACATTATCCGGTTCACTCCGTCAGCGACAAATATTATCAATCTTATACAGACTGACATTGGACGACCTGTGGGGCACATTGTTTCCAAACTGTCAGGCTATGACACTCTTATAAATGATATAAAAAGTGTTCTGGATACGCTTGTTGGCAAAGAAATAGAGGTCAGGACTATTAATGACGCCTGGTATCTCTTGAACATCAGGCCATATCGCACCCTGGAAAACATGATCGAGGGGGCAGTAATCACATTTGTGGATATTACAACCATCAAGAAGATGCAGGCAAGGCTAAGCCAGTCAGAAAACCCGGAGCATCAGTCTCGCGAGTCGTAATAACAGAGGAGAAACAAAATGACCGATCATGACAAACAGCAAAAAAATAGAGATAGCCTGCGAAGCCTGGCGGAAGACAAGATCCAGAAAAGAGACAGCGAATCCTCAAAAGAGTTTGATCATCTATCAGTGAAAGATATGCACCATATAATCCACGAGCTCAAGGTGCATCAGATCGAACTTCTGATGCAGAACGAGGAGATGCTCAGGATACAAAGAGAACTTGAGGATTCCTGTCAACGCTATTTTGACCTCTACGATCTTGCTCCTGTAGGCTACTGCACAATATCTGAGAATGGGCTTGTCATGGAGAGCAACCTTGCCGTGACAGAGCTTCTGGGTTTGCCAAGAGGGGAGCTGATAAAAAATTATTTTGGCAGATTTATCTTTCCTGAGGATAGAGATATCCACTATAAGCATTTGAGAAAGCTCATTGAAAGCGAAGACCCATGCCAGTTCGACCTTCGGATGGTAAAGCAGAATGGCGAAATGTTTTGGGCACACATTAAAGCAACTCTGGAGCAAAGAAGAACTCCCCGTCAGCCAGATTCAGAAAAAAAGGACTCTCCCTCAGCAGATGCCTCAATCCAGAAAAACCAGGACTCTTCTGTCTCTTCTTACGCTTCTGCCTCTTCTTACGCTTCTTACGCTTCTTACGCTTCTCTTCTCAGACAGGAGACAACCTGTTGTGATTCTGTAAAGGATAGCGATGGTTCCGCATCATTCAAACTTACGATAAGTGACATCACCTGGCGAATAGACGCTGAAAAAGAGAAGGAGAGACTCGAAGCACAGCTTCATCAGTCCCAGAAGATGGAGTCAGTAGGCAGGCTGGCAGGCGGAGTGGCTCATGATTTCAACAACATGCTGTCGGTGATCCTGGGCTACACGGAAATTGCCCTTGACCAGATTGACCCTGACGAGCCTCTGCACAATGACCTTATTGAAATCCAGAAAGCCGGCATGCGTTCAGCCGATCTTGTCCGGCAACTGCTTGCCTTTGCCCGAAGGCAGGCAGTCGCTCCAAAGGTACTGGATCTTAACCTGACAGTGGAAGGAATGCTCAAGATGCTGCAACGCCTGATCGGCGAAAACATTGATCTTGTCTGGATACCCGGTGAAAACCTCTGGCCGATCTATATTGATCCATCCCAGATTGACCAGATTCTTGCCAACCTTTGCGTAAACAGCAGAGATGCCATAGATGCCATAGGTGGCATGGGCATAATTACTATAGAGACGCGGAACTACTCATTGGAAGATTCTCGCTGCCCCATCTCTACAGGAGCAAGGCCACTTCATGGAGCAAAGCCACTTCACGGAGCAAAGCCACTTCACGGAGCAAGGCCACTTCATGGAGCAAGGCCACTTCATGGAGCAAAGCCATTTAACGGCACAAGTCCAATTCACGGCGATTATGTACAGCTTACTGTGAGCGATAACGGCTGCGGCATGGATAAAGAGACTCTTGAAAATGTGTTTGAACCCTTTTTCACCACAAAGGATACCGGACAGGGGACAGGTCTTGGGCTCGCAACTATCTACGGCATTGCCAAACAGAACAAGGGCTTTGTCTGTGTTGAAAGCGAACCTGAAACAGAAACGACATTCAAGATCTATCTGCCCAGACATACGGCCAGACAAACAATCAGGATAGAAAACGAAGAGACAGAAAAAGCCGGCAGGGGTCACGAGACAATTCTGGTTGTGGAAGATCAGGAGTCAATACTTAAAATGGCCAAAATCATACTTGAAAAGTCAGGATATATCGTACTGACAGCCGACACTCCGGCAAAGGCTGTAAATATTGCCCTGGAGCACAGAGGAAAGATTGATATGCTAATAACCGACGTGATAATGCCGGAAATGAACGGCCGTGATCTGGCCAAAAACATTATCTCAATCCATCCGGACATAGAACGCATCTTCATGTCAGGATATACTGCCGATGTGATAGCAAGGCACGGAGTGCTTGACAAAGGCGTTAACTTTATTCAAAAACCCTTTTCCGCGTATGGCCTTAAAAGCATGGTAAGAAAGCTGCTTGACCGGTGAGAAATCAATAAAAAACACGGACAAGAAAATGGAAACCCATATGCTAAAAGGAGTCTGAAATATGCATAGGGTACCCAGAGCCTGTTTAAATATTCGGGATCCAAAGGAGAGATCAATGGAATCACAAAACAAACAATCAAACCCGGCAAGCGAACTTCGCAAAAGGGTTGAAAATATGATCCGTCAAAAAGACAACCGATCCCTGGAAAGTCTTAAGGCCAAGCCCTTGGCAAGTCGAAATGTTGAACTGTCGAATCAATTTGGTCTCAGTCCCCCGGAAAACAAAAACGCTCAAATGTCAGGAGAGTTTGATATCTGGCTGTCGGGAAAACGTCCTTCTGAGAACCTCTCTTCTGAGAACCTCTCTTCTGAGAACCTGGATTCCCTGTCACCGGAAGAGACAGAAGAACTTGTACATAAACTCAGGGTTCATCAAGTAGAGCTTGAGACGCAAAACGAGGAGCTAAGGCGTGTCCAGGAAGAGCTGGAGATAGTCAAGGAGAGATATTTCGATCTGTACGATCTCGCACCTGTGGGCTACATGACACTAAGTGAGGCGGGGATAATCCTGGAGAGCAACATCACAGCCACAAAAATGCTTGGAGTGGAAAGGGCCAGGCTCACAAGAGAGCCCTTGAGCCGGTTTGTTGTGCCTGACGATCAGGATATATACTACATGAACAACAGGCGGATTCTTGCGACAAGAGAGCCTCAAGTGTGCGAAGTTCGTATGAAAAGGGCGGATAACTCTCCGTTATGGGTTTACCTGAGTTCCACCCTGGTACAAGACATTGACGGCAACCGCCAGCTCAGAGTGGTGATGAGCGATATAACCAAAATAAAATTGACGGAACAAAAGCTGTCAGAAAGTGAAGAACGCTATCGTACAATGTACAATAAAACTCCTGTAATGCTCCATTCGATAGACAAATCAGGAACGTTGGTCAATGTAAGCGACTACTGGCTTGAGGCAATGGGATATGAGCGTAATGAGGTGACAGGGCGGCACCTTACTGAATTTTTCACTGAATCAAGCAGAACATACGCCAGAATGATATCTCTGCCCAGATTTTTTGAAAATGGTTACATAGAAGATGTCCCTTACCAGTTTCTAAAAAAGAACGGGGAGGTTATGGAGACGCTTCTTTCCGCGGTTGCACAGACAGATCAGGATGGCAATTTTGCACAGTCACTTGCTGTTGTAAGAGATATCACAGAGTTTAAACTGATATCAGACGCCCTGATGGAGAGCCGGAGAAAACTTAACAAGGAAAAGGAGGCGGCAGAGGCGGCCAACCATGCCAAAAGCCAGTTTCTTGCGGTAATGAGCCATGAGATCCGCACTCCAATGAACGGAGTTGTGGGACTTACCGATCTGCTGCTGACAACCGATCTTACAGATCTCCAGAAAAATTACCTTGAAAATCTGAGACACTCTGCCTACTCCCTGCTTGATATTATAAATGACATTCTTGATTTATCAAAAATAGAGGCGGACAAGATGACTCTTGAACGCATCAGGTTCAACCTTCATGATATAATTAACAAGAATCTGTTTCTGTTAAGTCACAAGGCAAGTCAAAAAAAAGTTTTAATCCTTTCAGATATTGAACCTGACATTCCACAACTCTTTATTGGAGACCCTGTAAGAATAAGCCAGGTGCTGTTGAACCTGACCGGAAATGCCGTCAAGTTTACGCAAGAGGGCACAGTTACCATCTGTGCAAAGAAAAGCGGCAATGAATACAGGCAGGATGGTCAAAACATATTGCCTGTTACCATATCTGTGAAAGATACAGGCATTGGTATTCCTGAAGACAAATTAAATACCATATTTGAAAGTTTTACCCAGGCAGACGATTTTACAACCAGAAAACATGGCGGCACAGGTCTTGGCCTTACCATATCCAGACGGCTTGTTGATTTGATGGGCGGCACTATCACTGTTGAAAGCGTGCCCGGCGAAGGATCGTGTTTCAGTTTAAATATCGCGTTGACGGTTGCCGCTGATTCCGACCATCTGGTTGATGCCCCGAATCAGTCCGGACATATATATGGAAAACTGTCGAGAGAGTGGGCATATGGAGAAGTATTTGGATCAAAATTACCGCCAGAAGCGTCAGGAGAAACAGGAAAACCAGAACAGGGGAGCAAATCGGAACAAGGTGGATCGTCCTGTAAAATACGGACTTATACAGGCAATATACTGGTTGCCGAGGACAACCCCATAAACATGCTCATTATAAACGCCAATCTGACCCAGATGGGATTCAAGGTTATTGAATCCTCCAACGGAAAAGAGGCTGTGGAAAAATTTATCAAAAATGATGTTGATCTTATTTTCATGGATATCCACATGCCCGAGATGAACGGATTTGAAGCGACACGTGAAATAAGGGAGTATGAAGAAGTTCATAAAATCAAAGAATACCATCTTCGCAAGGAAAAGGACGATAATAAATCAAGCCAATGCGGACAGAGAAAAAAACCGGTTCCCATTATCGCCTTGACCGCAGACGCTTTTAAGGATGACAGGGATAAATGCCTTTCTGAAGGTATGGATTTTTATCTTTCCAAACCTTTTACAGTTCAGGAGATCGTCTATATCATAAACAGGTTTTTAGTCACGGAGGCAGAGAAAGATCCATCGTCAGCGTCAACGTCAGAAGCAACACCCGAATTGAAAACAGGGTCAGAACCAGAACTGAAATCAGGATCAGGGCTAAAGCGTGAATTAAACACAGAGCCTGGATCAGAAGGCAAGGAAGAATATACAGACAGGAGGTTATCAGTTTTTAACAAAAAGGCTTTTCTTGCCAGGATTGGCAACAACACGGAGTTTTATCATAAACTTACAGCTATTTTTATGGACAGGATTCCAGAGTTGTTATTTGATCTGCGTATAGCCATTCAGGCGGAAAATATGGAAAACATACTTTTCCACGCCCATACACTCAGAGGCATGGCCATGAGTATGGAAGCGGATCTGATATCCAGACTCTCAGAAAAAATTGAATACAAGTCCCGTCACCAGATTGATATTCAAGAGATCAGAATACTCTGTGAATCGCTTGAACAGGCTTTCGAGGATTTTTGCAAGGAAATTGAAAAATGTTCTTTCGAGGTTGTCTGAAACCCCTTTTTTAAAAAATGAGCAAGGGGCAGGCTCAACAGGTATTTAATCAAAAATCAACAAAGCATTCCGCCATCACATGCAAGACAGATGCCGGTAGTGTAAGATGCCGCATCAGAAACAAGATAGAGTACTGCCGGTGCCATCTCTTCGGGAGTCGCAATGCGTCCCATTGGAATCTGGGGCAATATAAGATTCTTGATATCCTCATTCTTGGTAATCGCACTTGCAAATTTGGTATCTGTAAGACCTGGAAGCAAGGCGTTTACCCTGATATTGTGAGGTGCAAGTTCTCTTGCACAGGCACGGGTCATGGTTATAAGACCGGCTTTGGTGATTGAATATATCCCCTGAAACAGTGCAGGCTGCACTCCATTGACGGATGAGACATTGACAATCGAACCGCCGCTGTTTTTCTTCATAAGCCTTGATGCATGCTGAATCATGAAAAAAGGCCCCTTGAGATTGACATCATTTGTCTTGTCCCATGCCCACTCTTCGGCGTTTATCATCTCTCCAAAATATGGATTTGCGGCCGCATTGTTTATCAGGATATCGAGTCTTCCATATTTTTCCTCAACATGTGCCATCAATTCCTTTATCTGATCCATGCTGCCCACATTGCAGGCGACAGATACCGCACTTCCCCCCTTTGATCTGATCTCGTTTTCCACAATTGCAAGATCATCAGCCTTTCTGCTGACAAGAATACAAAATGCTCCCTGCTGTGCCAGAAGGCAAGAGATAGCCTCTCCTATGCCGCGGCTCGCACCTGTAATCAGTGCGGTCTTTCCTTTAAGTGAAAACTGTTCCATATTTTTACTCCCCGTTTTTTAGTTTGTTTTCTTGTTTTGCAGGTTCCAGAAAATCCTTTTTTGCGTAGGCGGGTTCAGGATAGTCATAGAACCCTTTGCCAACCTTGATGCCAAGCCTCCCCTCATCCACATGCTCTTTTAAAAACAGAGCATTTGCAATAGCCTTTTTATCCTGACGAGTCTGTGCCCAGAAATCCGTGACTTTCCATACTGTATCCAGCCCGATGCTGTCAATCATTCCAAAAGGGCCAAGCGGGGTATGAAGAACTCCCATCCAGGAACGGTCAATATCCTCTATTGAAGCGACCTTTCTTGTCGCAAGGGTCAAGGCGGAATCAAGACACGCCATAAGCATGTTATTGAAAACATACCCGTTGTTCTCTGTATGGAGCATTATTGGAACCTGTCCGATCCTTGCGGCAAATCCTCTTACAGTCTCTGTGGTTTCAGCAGATGTGCCCGGATGCGGCATTACATCCACTATTTTTGTCATGGAGATATCATGGAAGTGGAAGGCACAGAACTTGTCCGGCCGCCCAACCGCATGGGCAAACATTGAAGGCACAAGAGTCGAGGTGTTTGTTGTAAAGATTGCTTCTGGTTTGCAAAGTTCATGAAACATGGCAAAAATACGGCCTTTAAGTTCTGGATCCTCGGGCACGGATTCAATGACAAAATCAACATTGTCTGCCGCGGTTTCAGGATTGTCTGTCAATGATATTCTTGGAAGTGCGGCATCTGCCGCCTCTTTTGTGCAAAGACCGGAAGCGGTCAGCCTGACGCTGTTCTTCGCAACCCTTGCAAATCCCTTTTCCAGAATCTCCATCGAGATATCATACATCACAACATCATAACCATGCAGAGCACATATAAGGGCTGTCTGCTGTCCCATGGTTCCACCGCCCACAATCAATATTTTCTTGATATCTTCTACTTTCATATCAACTCTCCTGTTGAATGTTCAAAAAAAATTATTACAGCTTTGACTGTTCCATAACCTTAAGAGCCATATTTTCCAGCAATTTTACAGCGAAAACAAGCATCCCGAACCTTTTGTCCTTTGTAAATCCCTGGTGGAACCGCTTGTAAATCTGCTGGGCAATAACAGCAAGACGAAACAGTCCGAAGCAGTAGTAAAAATCAAAGTTCTCCATATCCCTGCCGCTCTTTTGGCCATATCTTTCGACTATCTCGCGGCGGGTCATGGCACCATCAATGTATGTTGGCATGGAGCGAAGAGCCTGGCTCTCTGGAGGATCATCTTTTTCCACCCAGTAGGCGAGCGAGCTGCCAAGATCCATAAGAGGATCCCCGCAAGTCGCCATCTCCCAATCCAGCACACCTATAATCTCAACCGGTTTGTCAGAATTTTTAGACATATCGGCAGGAAGCATCACATCAGGATGAAGCACAACATTATCAAACTTGTAATCGTTATGGATAAGTGCGGGTCGATCAGTATCAGGCTGTTTTTTATCCTCAAGCCATGATATCACCGTTTCAAAATCAGGGGCATCAGGAGTTTTTGCCTTTCTGTACCTCTCTGACCACCCTTTAACCTGTCGTTCCACATATCCTTGAGGTTTTCCGATAAAATCAAGGCCGGTTGCCTTTACGTCAATGGCATGCAGATCAAGGTGAAGATCAACAAGTTTTTCGCAAAGTTGACGCACCTGTGCCGGAGAAAAATCAAGGCCGGATGGTATGTCTTTTCTCAAGATTATGCCTGATATCTTCTCCATCACATAAAAAGAACATCCCATGATGGACTCATCCTCAGAACATGCAAGAGGTTTGGGGCAATAGGGAAACACGGGATAGATTGAGCTGAGTATCCTGTACTCCCTTACCATGTCATGGGCAGATTTAATCTTTGCTCCGATTGGCGGTCTTCTGAGCACCATTTCACGAGTCATTCCGCTGACAGAATCCTTAAGTTTTACAAGATATGTCAAATTGGAAAAACCGCCAGGATATTGTTCAACCTCAAGAGAGCCGCAAAGATCCGGAATATTCTCCTTGATAAATTTTTCAACAGCTTCAATATTGAGCTCTTCGCCCTGCCTGACTTTTACAGCCTCATCTTTTATTGTCATTTTTTATCTCCCTTATAACAGCCATGCCCCGATGGACACAACCAAAAAAAAGCCCTATAATTACAGATAGTTCAAGAGACTTTCACATAAACACGCATGGCAGGTTGTCCCGCCACAACTAAAAATGAAAGTCTCATGATTACAGCCATCAAGGATCAAAGCTGTTTTTCATTAAGGCAGAAAGATTCTGTAAACCCAAGAACATAGCCAGCGTAATCATCAACAGAAATCTTCCTTTTTTTATATTTCCAACGCTTCAGATACCAGTCCTGCTGCATCGCCTTTATGATGCTTGCGGTAAGCTGATGGTTCAGCCTGCGAAATATCCCCTGTCTCTCTCCTTGCTCAAGGATGGCCACAAGCCTGTTTTCTGTGGACTCCTCCATTGAGAGTACCGTGTTTCTGTGTTCGGCATTCAGGTTTTTTGCCTCCATAAAAGTAAAATAGAACCAGGGGCGGGAGGCTTCACTCAAAAAGAGGTGCACTTTTATGACTGAACGGAGCTGCTCCAGGGGCGGGTCATCAGGATTATGGAATTTTTCAAAGACATTTCTGATCATTGAGGCACCCTGCCTGTGTATAATCGCAAGCAGCTCCTCCTTGCTTGCAAAATATGTGTATAAAGATCCCAGGCTCATGTTTGTGCACCTGCTCAGATCACGCATGGTCATGGCCTGAAATCCCTTTTCATAGGTGATCTGGAATACAGCATCAAATATTTTTTCAAAATTTTTCACGGCAGTTTTTTCTTTTTTGATCCTGATATTTTCCTGATTCTCCTGAAAAACCTCTCTGTAAATTTCAGATCCAAAGCTGTCGATTATCTTTTTAAACTCCGTGTATTTCATATTATTTAAAATCCATCTCTTTATTTTACCATAAAAATCCATTCTGATTTCCATGATTCAGGGTGGCCACACAACGGCCATGAAAGTTTATTTTGCCTTTACCCCTTGATATGACCTTAAAATACGTTTGGCCAACGCTGTCTTGTGAACCTCGTCAGCTCCGTCGTATATGCGGGCAGCCCGATCGTGACTATAGAAAAATGCAATTGCCGGAGTATCTTCGTGGTCAAAACTTACTGTAACAATACGGTAGTCCTTGCCTGGTGTGAATGTAACTGACTCCAGGATAGAAGCCAGGTTTGCCATCATGAAATTGCAGGACTGAGGGCAATGATAAAAGACCAACTGCAAAAGCACCGGCCGGTCAACAAGATCTGACAGCTTTACAGCCTGACCGTTTTCATTAACAAAAGATAGATCAAGGGGAATTTTGGCACCCAGCTTTTCGTCTAATATCACACTTTCAAAAAGGTTTTCCTGTGCAGGATCGTTGCTGCTATTATCTGCTGGTTGAACATGAACATGTTTATGTTCTGATTCTGCTTTGTTGACTGGTTCAGGCCGGGCGTCTTTATGTTCAGAAGATGCCTGGTGCCCTGAACCGGTCTCGGTACGCTGATGTTCCCCGTGATCCTGTGCGATCACCGGGGAACATATTGTTAATGAGCAGAAAATCGTAAAGAAGGAACAGATTATAATAGAAGAAAGAATCCTCATTATCATCTTATCCATACAGCATCTGCCCTCCCATGAATCCAAGGCCTGTAGCAAACATAAGGCATATGATATACATTATCAGAACCTTAAGGTGATTTTCCTTCTCCTGCCTTGTAATTTTGATGGTAAGAATAAAAGATACTGTCAATGCAACGGCAAAAATCATCTTCATTATGATAAGAGTGCTCCACTCTCCGTCAAAGCGATACTGCCAGTCGGTAAAACCAAAGAGCACAGTGGGGAAAATGCCTGCCAGTCCAAGACAGATGCAGTAGTAAGCGGTCTGAAGAAACTCTTTTTTTTCAAAAAGATAGAAGATAAGAGCAAAAACAAATCCACCAATGGCCATTCCCATTGGAACATGTATCATGGCGGGGTGTAGCGGATGTTTAAATCCTACAGCTTCAAGCAGATGGTACATTGTGTTGATCATAAATCCTCCTTTTTTATCGAGTTGTATGGATAAAGCATTAAATATTGATATTATGGATTTCCAGAAAAGTCTTTTGGTGAGACAAACCCTTTAGCAGTGGGTTCCGGCAGCATTTCCATCAATTTAATAATCTGGAAGTCTATAGACAGGAGACAGGACAACGGCGGAGTTATTGTTTTATACCCTTGGTCTGGGAAAAAAAAGTTTTGTGTAAAGTTCTAGTGCATAACGGTCTGTCATGCTTGCGATGATATCGCAGACAGAGCGTTCCAGTGTGTTTTTAGAAGGCTCCCACGGGGCCATCTCCATCTTTTCAAGTTCTGTCTGAAGAGAATCAACATCATTCATGAAGTAGTTGTAAAGCTCGATAAGAACTTTTTTTGCCTTTATGAACTCCTGGTGCACCGAAGGCGACCGATAGACGTTGTTGTACAAAAATTGCCTGAGTATGGTCATAGCGGTAAAGGTAGGCTCTCCCATATACAGGAAAAACTTCCCGTTTTTCTCACTGCTGTTGTTAATAAGATCCTGCATCATGCTTCTTGCCCTCTCTGAGTGAGTGCAACCAAGCACTTTTTTGCAAATACAGGGAATTTCACCCGCTGTAATTACCTTGCTTCTGAGAGCATCATCAAGATCGTGGTTCAGATAGGCTATAATGTCAGCAATCCTTACAATCTTTCCCTCAACAGTGGTTGCTGTAGTGCCAGGAGTCGAGGGCATTATCTCCCCGAATCCTTTTGAATGTTTAAGAATGCCATCTCTTACCTGATAGGTCAGATTAAGCCCCTCCCCCCGTTTCTCCAGTTTGTCAACAACACGAAGGCTCTGTGCATTATGCGAAAAATGTCGGGAATATATCTCTTTTAAGGCGGTCTCTCCACCATGGCCAAAAGGAGTATGGCCAAGGTCATGCCCAAGAGCTATTGCTTCGGCAAGATCCTCGTTAAACCGCATGGCTCTTGTAATATTGCGTGCAATTTCAGAAACTTCAAGGGTATGGGTGAGGCGGGTTCTGTAATGATCACCAAGCGGAGAGAGAAAAACCTGGGTTTTGTGTTTCAACCTTCTGAAAGCATTTGAATATACGATTCTGTCCCTGTCAAGCTGAAACGGTGTCCTTATACTGCATTCATTTTCCGCTCTCAGGCGTGGACCTGAAACTGAACTTGGACAACCATGCCTTGAGAGAAACCGTTTTTCCCGATCCTGATAGCGTCTGCAAATGGACTGGTTGTCTTGAGTCAAAGGATAATGTGAGGGGTCATGAGAATTGATTTTGACTTTAGACGAGACTTTGGCTTCAGCAATAGATGCCTTCTCACAATTTTGAGTATCACATCCACAAACAGAGGAATGAGGGGTCATTGAGTGATCTTTGCGAGTATGGTGTGGTGTAATGTCCATAATTTTTATAACAGTAAACAGCCGTCAAAAAGATTTTAAATATCAAAAAAACATTGTGCATACTGTTCAAATTTTGTAAAGAACTTTCTGATAAAAAGAACAAGCCTTTTAAAACAGAGCGTTTGACAGGAGCCTGGAATTTATTATGACATGCTTAGATGATGAGTCTTATATGGAACTTGCCCTTTCCGAGGCAAAAAAAGCCCTTGACAATGGAGAGTTTCCGGTAGGATGCGTCATTGTTTTCAATGGAGATGTGGTTGCAAGCGGATCAAGGAAAGGAACATCCTTTCTATCGCCTGACACTGAATCACCCGCGAATCGGCCAAGCGAAATTGAACATGCTGAAATCAGGG
>JADFYT010000419.1 GCA_015232935.1 Desulfamplus sp. | reverse complement strand
TTTGGACTTCCCTATGAGCAGGAGCCGGCTATTACCAGACATATTGGATATTTTCTGGAAAAACATAGAGAGAGTATCTTGTCAAGCCTTGGTAAGCAGCCCTTGCCCGACCTTATTCTTTTTAATGGAGGTTCTCTTAAGCCTCAGCTTTTGCAGGATAGAATCAGGAGTGCGATCAGAAAATGGTTTTCGTGTAATAATTCTGATATTCCTGGTGTTATAGCAAATCCAGAGCCAGATCTTGCTGTTGCTTTAGGTGCGTCCTACTATGGACTTGTTAAACAAGGTATTGGAGTTCTGGTTGGAAGTGGTAGTCCCAGAAGTTACTATATTGGTATTTCAAAATCGATACAGAAAGATAGTAAACAGGATGAGCGATCGTCTGAGGTAACAGCCAATAACAATATATTCAATAATAACCCGTTTGAATTAAAGCAAAGCCGCACCTCTCATCAACAGGCAATGTGTATTATTGAACGTGGACTTGATGAGGGGACGGCCATTGATCTTCCTCAAATGGAATTTGAAGTTGTTGCAAATCAGCCTGTAGTATTCGATATATTTAGTTCAAGTTTCCGTTCCGGAGATAAAAGCGGTGATATTATTGAGATTGACGAATCTCTTACTCAGATGACACCGCTTCAGACCATTATCAGGTTTGGAAAAAAAGGGGATGCTGCCCATGTTCCTGTGAAAATTGAGCCTGAATACACAGAGATGGGTACCCTTGCAATATGGTGTCGTTCAAGCATTACCAATCATAGATGGAAATTGCAGTTTCAACTGCGCGATGCTTCAACTGCGGCCGTAAAAGAGACGGAAGTATTCGATAGTGCCCTTGTGGAAGAGGCTGCCCTTTTCATAGAAAATACTTTTGCCCAGAGTGCGGACAATAAGAATCAGGATCTGTCGATACTTGTAAAAAGACTGGAAAAGATGGGTGTTGGCAAAAAAAATAGATGGCCGTTGTCTTTTTTGCGGACAATGGCAGACACTCTGATTAAAAATGCAGATTTTAGAAAAAATAGTCCTAAGCATGAGGTTAGATGGCTTAATTTGAGTGGCTTCTGCATGCGTCCAGGTTTTGGAGATGCATTTGACCAGGAGAGGATACGTCAGTTGTGGAAAATATATCTGACAGGGACTACCTTCTCAAAGTGCAAACAGAATTCTTTGGAGTGGTGGATATTTTGCAGAAGAATTGCAGGGGGATTGACCGCCGGACAACAAAGGCTTTTTTTTCAGGATGTGACATCTTATTTGCTTTCTGACAACAGTAATAGAAAAAGATGCTCGACCCAGGAGATGACTGAAATCTGGATGGCGGTAGCTAATATGGAGCGTCTTCTTGTTAAGGATAAAATATCCTTGGCAAGAAGATTAATTGGTTCTATTAAACCTGGAAAAACACCCAGTCAACTTTTCTGGGCACTTTCCAGATTTGGGGCAAGAGAATTGTTGTATGGCTCAGTTGATAGAGTAGTTCCTGCCAAAGAGGTTGGTGCCTGGATAAAAAAGCTCTCTAAAATTAATTGGGCACCAACAGATCAAGTTGCACCGGCAGTTGCTCAGATAATGAGAAAAACCGGAGACAGAACAAGGGATATTTCTGATGATCTTATTGATACTGCTCTGTTATGGCTTAAACAGATGGATGCAGATGAGGCATATTTGGCAATGCTTCGCAAGGTTGTGCCAATAGAATCTTCTGAAGAGAGCATGATTTATGGTGAAAGTCTTCCCTATGGCCTTGTTTTAAAATCTGTTGACCCTGATTCTGATTTTGATTTGTGTTGATGCTTTTAATCTCTCATGGATTAGATATTGTTTTTGGGCATGTTTCATTTGCTGGTTTACACTTTCTTTAACCTCATTCCCATCTTTAGGGGATTTCCTCAAAAAAAGTGTAAATTAATTTTGAGATGATATGAAACATGCCTATTTTTGTTTGTATTTAGTATAGTGTTGAGTCTATGTTATAAAATTATTAGTTTTTTGTTAAAATAAAGATTGACATAAATTTTTAATAGCTATATATTGACCAAGTCTTTTTGAGAGGAACATTATCTTGACAATGAAGATTATCTCAAAAAGATTTTTTGTTTGAGTAGAATGTATTTTGATCTTTGAAAACTGGTTAGTGATTAATATTAAGTAGAGAAGTACAAGTGCTTTTTTTGATAGTGTCTATGAGCACTATCAGGAGATATTTTGATAAAGGGATTATAACTGGAGAGTTTGATTCTGGCTCAGAATGAACGCTGGCGGCGTGCTTAACACATGCAAGTCGAACGAGAAAGGTTGTGCTTGCACGACCGAGTAGAGTGGCGCACGGGTGAGTAACATGTGGATAATCTACCTTTGAATCCGGGATAACTATTCGAAAGGGTAGCTAATACCAGATAAAGTCTTTTGGTTTTTGGA